>DASWUP010000256.1:0-2508 GCA_036401635.1 Steroidobacteraceae bacterium | reverse complement strand
CGCCGCATCGAAAATCTGTGGGACGCGCGCATCGTCGAGTTCTACGGCTGTACCGAAGCTTCGCCCCACGTCGGGGGCTATTCCTGCCCGGCGCAGCAGCGCGCGACCTCGCCGTCCGCCACCCACCTGATGGAAGACATCCAGGTGTGGGAAGTGGTCGACGCGGATACGCGGCGTGTCGTGCCGCCGGGCCGGCGCGGGCTCACGGTGTGCACCAACCTCAATTCGGAAAGCTCGCCGCAGCTGCGCTTCCTGCTCGGCGACTATGCCACGCTCACCACGGAGCGTTGCGCCTGCGGCCGCACCCATGCGCGCGCGGTCGGCTGCTTCGTCGGCCGCGCCGACGATCTCATCAACCTGCGCGGCATCAAGATGTTTCCGGTGCAGATCGAGGAGGCGGTGCGTGCGCTTCCGGGAACCGGCGACGAGTTCGAGATCGTGCTTTCGACCGACGGCGGCGGCCTCGACGTCATGACGGTACGCTGCGAGCACGCCGATCATGCGGCGGGCGGGGCGACCTTGCGCCAGCGCCTCGAAGAGGAAATCCGCTCGCGTTGCGAGGTGCGCGTTACGGCCGAAGTCCTGGCGCCCGGCACGCTGCCGAAGACCGAGTTCAAGGCGCAACGGGTGAAGGATTTGCGGCGCAAGACGTAGGGTGGGTTAGCCTGGATATCTCACACTATCTTTGCACGATCGAGCCGTTTGGGGCGACGGATTGCTAAGTTTCTCAGGGACGTGCGTGCTGGTGGCGTCGGGAAGACGCGTTCCGAGCTGGGATTTTCCGGGGCTGCGGGGGGGCAGCGAAGCAAGTGGTCTCGGTGGGCCTGAGGTGATGCCGCGGTTGTTACGCGTTGCGGCGGCGCGTGTCAGGCCGGAGAGCCGCGGGCGCGCGCTGCGGCGTTGAGACGGGCGGCGGCGGCGCCCCAGACCTGGGCAGCCGGGCAGCCCGAGGCCATCGCGATCTTGATGCGACGGACGCTCACGCGCACGAGCGCGCCGATCTTGAGCAACTTGAGCCGGATGGTGCCGCAGCTGGCGTTGGCAAACGGCGTGTGCGGCAGTCCGATCCGGCGTACGGCGCAGAGCAGGATGTAGGCGAACGATGCCAACCACAGGCGCAGCTGGTTGGCCCGCATGGTGGCGGTCGAGGTGCGGTCGGCATAGAGATCGAGCTGGCACTCCTTGATCCGGTTCTCCATGTCGCCGCGGGCGCAATAGAGCTTCTCGTAGAGGTATTTGGGCTTGCATTCGGCGCGCGTCAGCGAGGTCACGACGAAGCGCGGATTGGCTTCGTCCTTGGTGAACTCGGCCTTGGCGACCACCCGACGCTCGCGGCTCCAGCTGCGGCGCGTCGTCCAGCGGAACTCCTTGAAGTAGCGTGCCGGCTTGCCGGTTCGCCGGCTCTTCGCCGCGGCCCGCGCGAGCTCGCGGGCGATCTCGGCGACCAGCCGGGTATTCTGCTGCAAGCCGAACAGGAAGTGCACGCCGTTCGCCTCGCACCAGGCCATCAGCTCCTCCCGCGCGAAGCCTGAGTCGGCGCGCAGGAGAATGCGCGCGCGCGGCCAACGGCAGCGAACCTGCGCCACGATGCGCGCCACCTCCTCAACCGCCCCCGCCGCGGCGTCCAGGCTCGACGGCCGCAGCTTGGCCGCCAGCAGGTGCCGTCCGCAGAACACGTAAAGCGGCAAATAGCAGTAGCAGTCGTAATAGCCGTGGAAGAACCGCCCCTCCTGCTCCCCGTGCACCGGATCGTCGGTCGCGTCGAGATCGAGGATGATCTCGTTCGGAGCGCGGTCGTGCGCCTCCAGGAACAGGTCGACCATCAGCCGCTTGATGGCGATCGGATTGTGACTGATCTTGTGATAGCGCGTCGGCTCCAACCGGCTCAACTCCAGCCGGTTGAGGGTTGACTTGCCGGCAACCGGTGCGCACTCCTCCCGTCCCGCTTCGAGCTTGCCCGCCAATACCGCCATCATCGGGTCGTGGCGCAACTCGTCGTGGTCGTTGAGATCCTCATAGCCGAGCGCGATCCCGAACACCCGCTGGCCCACCAGGGTCGCGACCTCATGCTCGATCAGATGCCGGCACCGCGCGTCGTGAAAGCACGCGGCAAACCGCTCCGTCAGCCTGATCGCATGATCGGCCGCCCCCAGAAGCAGCCCGCCGGCATCCGAGGTGATCGCCCCGCCGTCGAATCCAGCCACCACCGCGCGGCCTTCAACCGGTGCAAATCCGAATAAATCTG
This sequence comes from Steroidobacteraceae bacterium, assembly GCA_036401635.1. Lineage (GTDB taxonomy): Bacteria > Pseudomonadota > Gammaproteobacteria > Steroidobacterales > Steroidobacteraceae > 13-2-20CM-66-19. Next base: position 263 of record DASWUP010000256.1, on the reverse strand, counting down.
CGCTACACTCTGTCAGCATCGGGGCGCTCCGCGAATCGCTCGAAAGTCGTTGCTGCACAACTACTTTCGTTGATTCGGCGCTCCGATGCACCCAGTAGTGTGAGATATCCGGGCTAGCGCCTTCGCGGGGATGACGGCCTGCGGCCATCACTCCGGATACGTGAGGCGCATTCCCACGGTCATGGCCGGGCTTGTCCCGGCCACCCATGCCTCTATTTGTTGAGCCAAAGACGTGGATGCCCGGCACAAGGCCGGGCATGACG
>DASWUP010000255.1:0-1757 GCA_036401635.1 Steroidobacteraceae bacterium | reverse complement strand
CTCACCGGCCGTCTTGTTGACGAGCGAGGTGATGATGCCGATCAGGGTGGTCTTGCCGGCGCCGTTGGGCCCGAGCAACGCGAAGAAATCGCCGCGCTCGACCTCCAGGTCGACGCCCTGGAGCGCCTGCACGCCGTTGCTGTAGGTCTTGGTGAGTCCGCGTACCGAGAGTGCGTTCATGACAAAAGCATCGGGGGTCGCGCCCGACAGCGCAAGTGAGCCTGACCCATCCCGCGGTTGCTGGCCGCAAAAGCGCGCTACCGGGCCGCATTACGGCACTGTTGCGGCCGAGGCGGCGCGTGAACAATGCCTCCGTCGGGGTATTGACGAGCTGCGCGGCGCAGCGCGGAGAGTCAGCTTGCCGTTTTCAGCAGCTCGCCTGCGCCGACGCTGCCGCCGTCCTCACCTGCAGGCTCGTGGAAGGACCAGCCGTCGCGCCCACGGTCCTTGCTGGCGTAGAGCGCGATGTCGGCAAGGCGCACGGCGTGCTCATGGGAATAGCTGCCACCCGGATCCACGGTCGTCACGCCAATGCTCACCGTGATGTACGGCCGCGTGCTGGAGCCACTGTGGGCGATGCCGAGATCCGCCACCGCCCTGAGCGCGCGTTCGGCCGCGCCGCTGGCGTCCGCGCGATCCGCGCCCACCAGGATGGCGGCGATCTCTTCCCCGCCATATCGCGCCACCACGTCGAGCGGCCGGCGCCTGACTGCCATGCGGATGGCGGCGGCGACTTCCTGCAGGCAGCGATCTCCTGCCTGGTGTCCGTAACGATCGTTGTAGGCCTTGAAGTGATCGATGTCGATCAGCATCACCGACACCGGCAGTTGCCCGACCTGCGCGTGCTGCCAGAGGCTGCGCGCCTGCTCTTCGAGAGCGGCGCGGTTCAAAAGTCCCGTGAGCCCGTCGTGTGTGGCGACTTCCGCGAGGCGCCGCCGCTCGAGGAATGCCACGCGGTTTGCATATTCGAGCGCGTAGCAGCCGGCGCCGCCGATGAGGTTGGCGCAGAACAGCACCCACAGCGAGTAAATCGCCACCGGCGTGGCAATGGCGCCGAGCAGTGCGGCGGTGGAATACGCGGCGATCAGCAGCAGGTTGCAGCGTAAGGCCGCACGGAACGACAGACCCAGCATGAAGTAGAAAAAGAAAGCGACCAGCAGCAGGCGCGCCGCCACCAGCGGCAGCTGCGCGGGAGTCGCCTCCACCGCCATGAGCACCGTGCCCACCCCAAACAGCGGGGCCGCCGTCTGGATGGCCGCCTGGTACCAGCGCATGTACAGCCGCGGCGTGCTGAGCACCATCATGATGAGCACCAGCGGCAGCTGCAGGCCGAAGCGCCAGATGTCCGGGCGCGCCAGGCGCGGCCCAACCAACAGCCAGTGATCGATGACGGCGAAGCCGAGCGTCGTGGTCAGCGCGACCACGAGGCTCATGCGCACCCACGGGCGTGCCGCCGCCCGATAGCTCAAGAGAAATTGATGTTCGAGTTCCGCGTCGCCGAAGCGCAGCTGCAGGGGTCTCGCGGCGCTGTGCTCACCGGACGGCGTGCTCTGTGACTGCGTCGTGCGCAACCGCCGCCCCCTTCAACGCGATCGGCTCCCCCTAGCGCAGTGGATCTTGCTCGCGGTCGGTTTTAATTGTCGCGGACGCCTTGACCCGCGTGCGCCACACTTCGTAGGGATCCCAGCCGGAACGTGGACGCTCAAGTCTGTCCAGACCGTTAACGCCCCCGGTAAATTCCTCGTTGGCCGCCGGTG
>DASWUP010000254.1:0-10595 GCA_036401635.1 Steroidobacteraceae bacterium | reverse complement strand
CAGGTCGACACACCGCTGCCGCAATACAACAGATCCTTGTAGTGACCGTCCGAGTGCAGGTGGGTCGAGAGCACACCGGGCGCATCATTCGGCTCGAGCAGCACCGCGCCCGCGCCATCGGCAAACAGCACGGCGGTCGAGCGGTCGCTCCAGTCAGTGATGCGCGACAGCGTCTCCGCACCGATCACCAGCGCGCGCCGCACCTCGCCGCAGCGCACGTACTTGTCGGCGATCGACAGCGCGTACATGAACCCCGCACACGCGGTCTCGAGGCTGAAGGCGGGTACGCCGCGGCAGCCCAGGCGCCGCTGCAGCAGCGTGCCGCAGTTGGGGAACACCAGATCGGGCGTAGTGGTGCCGAAAGCGATGAAGTCGACGTCAGCCGGCGCAACCCCCGCCGCCTCCAGAGCACGGCGCGCGGCCCACTCCGCCAGATCGACCGTCGTCTCACCGTCCGCGGCGATGTGGCGGCGCTCGATGCCGGTGCGACTGCGGATCCACTCATCGGTGGTGTCAACCATCTTCTCCAGATCGAAGTTGGTGACGACCTTCTCGGGCAGATGCGAGCCCGTGCCCGTGATACGCGAGTAAATCAATTGGCCGCCCCTTCCGCGTGCAGCGCCTGCGCAATGTGCGCCGTAAGGCCGTGCCGAGCCGCCAGCGCCGCCGTGCCGATCGCCCGCGCGAACGCGACACCGTCGGCTCGACCGTGGCTTTTTACCACGATCCCGTCGAGCCCCACCATGCACGCGCCGTTGTAGCGGCGCGGATCCAGTCCGGCCGCCGCACGGCGCAGCACCGGACCGGCGATGAAGCCGGCGAGGCGGCCGAGGAACGACGCCTGAAATTCCTGGCGCATGCGATCGGCGATCAGGCCCGCGACGCCCTCCATGGTCTTCAATGCGACGTTGCCCGTGAAGCCGTCGGTCACGACGACATCGACGGCACCCGAGAAGATGTCATCACCTTCCACGAAGCCGACGTAGTTCAGGCCGCTCGCGCCGAGCAGCGCGTGCGCCGCCTGCACCACCTCGTGTCCCTTCATGTCCTCCTCGCCGATGTTGAGCAGACCAATGCGCGGGGCCGCCAGACCGTCCATGTCGCCGGCGATGATGGCGCCCATGGCGGCGAACTGCCGCAACTGCTCCGGTGTCGCCTTGGTGTTGGCGCCCAGATCGAGCATGTGCGTGTGACCGTGCGCGGCGGGGATCGCGGAGATGATCGCCGCGCGCTGCACGCCCGGGAGAGTTCCCAGAACGAAGTGCGCGATCGCGGTGAGGGCTCCGGTGTTGCCGGCGCTGACACACGCGCAGGCGCGCCCTTCGTGCACCAGGTCGATCGCGAGGCGCATCGAAGAGTCTTTCTTGCGACGGATCGCCTCGCGTGGCTTGTCTTCCATCGCCACCACCTGGGAGGCGGCCACCACGGCGGCGCGGGCGCGAACCGCAGCGGGCAGCGGCGCCAGCGCCGCGGAAATCAGTTGCGGCTCCCCTACCAGCAGTGCGCGCAGCTGCGGATCGTCAGTCAGCGCGTGCAGCGCACCCGCAAGGTACTCGCGCGGCTCATTGTCGCCGCTCATCACATCGATCGCGATCGGCAGCACCCAGGCCCTTTGGGTCGGCGCAGAGAGTTACGGGACTATTTCTTGTCTTCGGTCTCGGCGGGCTTCTCGAGCACGCGCCGGCCCCGATAGAAACCATCCGGCGTGATCCGGTGGCGCAGGTGTACCTCACCCGACTGCGGATCGGTCGACAGCGCCGGCTTCGCGAGCCCATCGTGCGAGCGGTGCATTCCGCGTCGCGAGGGCGTCTTACGGCTCTTTTGAACGGCCATGTGTCAAGCTCCTAACTCGATTCATCAACTCTAGCGTTTCAACAGCTCGGCAAGGCGCGCAAACGGCCTGTGCGGCACATCGGCCTCGCGCTGCTGCTGCGGCGCAGGGCCGGCCCCGCACCGTTCGCCCTGCTCGTGCAAGGCCACGATGGGCAGCGTCAGCAACATCTCTTCCGTGATGAGCTCGCCGATGCTGACGCGGCCACCGGGTGCCAGCATCGGCTCAAGATCCTCGGGCACGCGCCCGACATCCGCTTCAGAGCCGACCAGGCCCACTCGCACTACCGTGTCAACGGGCAGCTCCATCGGCTTCATGCACCGCTGGCACTCGAGCGTGGCCGCGCCGCTCATGGCCAGCTCCGCGACGGCGACGCCTGCCTCGCGCTTGAAGTACACACGCCCGTGTACGCTGCCTGCGACGCTCGCGCGCATTGAGCGCAGGCCGGATAGTTCGGCGAGCGGAACAGCAAAGTCGACGTCGGCTCCGCCATCAGCCAGCCGGTCAATCTCGAGCGGCCTTAACCAGGGCGGCGACATGGGGCGCGTATAATAGGTAGCGAGTCTCCCCAAGTCAAAATCGGACTTCAGGCTAAGCCATTGTTTTCTCGGAGGCGATTCGGTCGCCAGTGATCTTGCCACCGCTGATCCTCGCTTCAACCTCCCCTTACCGTCGCGAACTGCTGGCGCGGCTGCGGCTGGCCTTCGAAGCGATGCCTCCGGAGGTACCCGAGGAACCCATCGACGGGGAGTCCCCGGCCGACTGCGCGTTGCGGCTTGCGCTCGCGAAGGCGCAGGTCATTTCAGCGAAGTACCCTGCTGCCCTCGTGATCGGCAGCGACCAGGTGGCGGCGGCCGGTGAGCGGGTGCTCGGCAAACCCGGTGACGCGGCGCGCTGTCGCGCGCAGCTGGCCAGCTTGAGTGGCAAGACGGCACGCTTCTACACCGCTTGCGCGGTGCTGGCAGAGGCCGCTGGCGTGCGCCTCGCCCACGTCGATACCACCACGGTCGTGTTTCGTTCGCTGACCGCGGAGGAGATCGAGCGCTACGTGGCGTGCGAGCGGCCGTACGAGTGTGCCGGCGGCTTCAAGGCAGAGGCCTTGGGAATTTCGCTGTTTGAATGCATCGAGAGCCAGGATCCGACGGCGCTCATCGGGTTGCCGCTCATCTGGCTCGCGGGGGCGCTGCGCGGCGCCGGTTACCACTTGCCTTAAGGCGACGACTGGGTTTGGCGCGCGAGGTGAGCTCATCGAGCACTGCGGCCAACTGCGGCGGCAACGGTGTGTTGATGCTGAACTCCCCACCCTGCGGCCACGCGAAGCTCACGCTGTGCGCGTGCAGGAACATGCGGTTCAGGCCGAGCGCGCGCAGCTCATCGTTGAAAGCGGCATCGCCGTACTTTTCATCCCCGGCCACCGCGTGCCCGGCGTGCTGCGCGTGAACGCGGATCTGGTGGGTGCGGCCCGTGCGCAGCGTGACTTCCACGAGAGTCGCCGTCCTGCCGAAGAACTGCACTGGGCGGAACTCGCTGACCGAGGGCTTGCCCGAAGGCGCGGCACGCACGGTACGCTCGCCCCCAACCCGGGTATCGGTGCGCAACGGAACATCGATGCGCTTGGCTCCGAGCTCCCACTTGCCCTTAAGGAGCGCGAGGTAACGCTTCTCGAAACCATCCGTGCGCAAGAGCGCGTGCAGGCTGCGCAGCGTCCCCGCATGGCGCGCGATGAGCAGGCACCCACTCGTATCCCGGTCGAGGCGATGCACCAGTTCGAGGGAATCATCGGGGTACAGCGCGCGCAGGGCCTCGATGACACCGAAGCTCACCCCGCTGCCGCCGTGGACCGCCACACCGGCAGGTTTGTCGAGCACCAGGAGCTTCTCGTCCTGGTAGACGATGGCCTTGCGGATGCTCTCGCCCAGCTGTGCTGAAGGGTTACCCGCTTTGGCAGCCGGCAGCACCCGCACGGGGGGAATGCGGATCTTGTCGTTCGGCTGCAGGCGGGTCGCCGGGCCGGCGCGGCGCCCGTTCACACGCACCTCGCCCTTGCGGATGACGCGGTATACGCGGCTGCGCGGCAGGGCCCCCAGGCGCTTCTGAACGTAGTTATCGAGCCGCTGGCCGGCCTCCTCCTGGCTCACCTCGAAGTGCTGCACTTCGGTGCGAATCGGGCGGGGTTCGTGCTCCGGCAAGGGGTTCTCAGCGTAAGACATTGTTTCTACAACGGTCTGTCGAGTATACTCTGCCGGTCGTCCGCAGCGCGGACGCACCAGTGGTTGGCGGCAGTGGCCGCCGCCCGTTTAGTTGGACCTCCTGAATCGAGGCCATCGCATTGGGCCGACAAGATCGTGCCGGCTGCGTCGAATCTCTCAAGCTGAGACTTCCGCAGTGGGCGCCGTCGGTTGAGTTCACCGAAGGTTTCCTTTCCGTACCGCCCTGTGTGAGGCGGTCACTGCTATGAATAGCGATACTCGCTCTGCTTTGTCAGGTTTAAGGAATCTTCGCTGCCGCGGGCCCACAGTCCCGCGGCCTCCCGCCGTATGCTTGCCGGCCCCTCACCGCACAGTAGGGGCACATGAAGAGAATGCTAGTGAATGCAACTCAGGAAGAGGAGTTGCGCGTCGCTCTGGTTGATGGACAGAAGCTGTTTGACCTGAGCATAGAGTTACCTTCCCGCGAACAGAAAAAAGCCAACGTCTACAAGGCCCGAATCTCCCGCATCGAGCCCTCGCTCGAGGCCTGCTTCGTCGATTACGGCGCCCCGCGCCATGGATTTTTGCCGCTGAAGGAAGTTTCCAAGGAATACTTCCGGCAGCAGCCTCAGGGCGGCCGGATGAACATCCGTGAGCTGCTGTCCGAGGGACAGGAAGTCATCGTACAGGTCGAGAAGGAGGAGCGTGGCACCAAGGGCGCGGCGCTCACCACGTTCATCAGCCTCGCCGGGCGCTTCCTGGTGCTCATGCCGAACAATCCGCGCGCCGGCGGGGTCTCGCGCCGCATCGAAGGCGAGGAGCGCGACCAGATGCGCGAGGTCATGAGCCAGCTGCAGATCCCGGAGGGCATGGGCGCCATCGTGCGGACCGCCGGCGTCGGGCGATCGGTCGTGGAGCTGCAGTGGGACCTCGACAACCTCAAGGTTCAGTGGGAACAGATTGAAGCGGCCGCCAAGGAGCGCCCGGCCCCGTTTCTAGTGTTCCGCGAGAGCGATGCCGTGACGCGTGCCATGCGCGATTACCTCTCCGACGATATCGGCGAGCTGCTGGTGGACGGGCAGGCGGCCTTCCAGAAGGCCCAGGAGTACATGCAGCGCTTCATGCCGCCGGAGGCGCAGCGGCGCCTGAAGCTCTACACCGATGACATCCCGCTGTTTACGCGCTTTCAGATCGAGAGTCAGATCGAGTCCGCGTACGCCCACAAGGTGCAGCTGCCTTCCGGCGGCAGCATCGTCATCGATTACACCGAAGCGCTGGTGTCGATCGATATCAACTCCGCGCGCGCTACGCGTGGCGCTGATATCGAGACCACCGCGACCAATACCAACCTGGAGGCGGCGGATGAGATCGCCCGGCAGCTGCGCATCCGTGATATCGGCGGCCTCATCGTCATCGACTTCATCGATATGGAGTCCCCCAAGAATCAGCGTGACGTCGAGGATCGGCTGCGCGACGCGGTGAGGATGGATCGCGCCCGCATCCAGATCGGCCGCTTGTCGCGCTTTGGTCTGTTGGAAATGTCGCGGCAGCGCCTGCGGCCCTCGCTGGGGGAGACCAGTCACATCGTCTGTCCGCGCTGCGTCGGCATCGGCAGCATCCGCAGCGTCGAGTCCATGACGCTCGCCGTGCTGCGCCTCATCGGCGAGGAGCTGCGCAAGGACCGCACCGCGCGCGTGATCGCGCAGGTTCCGGTCGCCGTGGCGACCTATCTCATCAACGAGAAGCGTGAATGGCTGCGCACGCTCGAGGACAAGAGCGAGACGGAACTTATCATTGTGCCGAACGAGAATATCCAGACGCCCGAGTACTCGATCAAGCGCGTGCGCGACGATGAGATGGAGCTGCCCGAGCACCGCCAGGCGACCTACCTCATGCCGGCCGTGCCGGAGATCGCCGTGCCCGGCACGGCACAGGATAAGAAGCCGCAGGCCGAGACTGCGGCGGTGGCCACTCTACTGCCTGCCACCGCTGCGCCCGGCGGCGCGCCGCCTTCGGCGCCCGCTGCGACGGCGCCGCGCGGCCAGGCAGCCGCACCCGCGCAAGCGCATGCTGGATTCTGGTCGCGCTTCAAGCGCCTCTTGGCAGGCGAGCCGGTCACGACCCCCGCCGAGCCCGCGCCGGAGGCGCTCGCCGCGGCCCCGGCACGCAGCACCGCTCGCCGCGATGAGGGGCCACGCCGCGACAGCCACCGTGAGCGCTCGCGCCATCCACGCTACGCCGATGGCGCGCGGCGTGAACGCAGTGACGGTCGCGGGGGCGACGGGCGCGATCGCAGTCGCGATCAGGGCCGCAGGCCCGAGCGCTTTGCCGAGCGCGGCGGGGGACGCGCCGTTCCCAACCGCGCCGAACCCAACCAATCCCAGGATACTTCTGCCCGCCCGGATTCCGGCCCTGCGGCGGCCCCCGCCCCGCCAGGTGAGACGCGTGCGGATCGTCCGGAACGTACCGACCGTCCGGAGCGCGGCGGGCGCGGCCGCCGTGGCCGGCGTCGCGGCCGGCGCGGTGGGGGCGGTGGTGCGCGCGAGGGCGGTGGTGCGCGCGAGGGCGGCGGTGCAGGCGAGGGCGGCATAGGTCACGCGCCGGAACGCGAAACGATGATGGCGGCGGTACCGGAATCGGGTGCACCCGCACCGGAATCTGCACCCGCGCCGGATCGGGAGCCTCGCGAGCCGTCCCCCGCTCGGGAATATCACGCCGAGCCGCGCGAGCCGGCCGCGCCGCACGAGCCGGTCACGATCGCGCATTTCGAGCCGACGCCGAAACCGGACACCAGTCCGAACAAACCCTATGTGGTGTGGTCGTCCGCGCCGCCGACGGAGAAGAAAGGCGAACCGGGTCCGGAGGAGTAAGCGGCTCGCAGCGCTGACGCCGTGCTGGCCGTTTAGATCGTCACGGCGCGGGTACGCTGGCGCAGGTGCGCGAGCAGGCCTCGCGCGGCGGCTTCCACCAGGTCGAGCACTTCCTCGAAGCCGTTGGGTCCGCCGTAATAAGGGTCCGGAACATCCTCCGGACCCGCTTCCGGAGCAAACTCGAGGAACAGTCGCAGGCGCTCGTGCGCGCTCGTCGGCGCACTCCCGCGCAGCACGCGCAGGTTCTCACGATCCATCGCGAGAACCAGGTCGAAGCGCTCGAAGTCGACTGGTTCCACGATGCGCGCGCGCAGCGCCATGAGGTCATAGCCGCGGCGGGCGGCGGCCTGCCGCGCACGCGGATCGGGTGGCTCGCCCACGTGATACGCGGCCGTGCCGGCCGAGTCCACTTCGATGGCAAGCTCGGGCGCGTCGCGCGCAGCAAGTGTGCGCAGCACCGCCTCGGCGGTCGGCGAGCGGCAGATGTTGCCGAGACAAACGAACAGAATCCGCACCGAGTTATCTTACGCTATACCCGCGGCCCTCAAGGCAGGCGCGCATCGCGCGCTGATAGTCCGCGCGCTTGGCGTCCGCCTGCTCGGGCGGCACGCCACCAGCGGACTGGGTCGGGTCGAAGCCGGTCTGCGACGAGGCCCACTTGTGACACTCGTACTTGTCGCTCGCCTGCTGATCGGCGGACCGAGCGTTCTGCGGATAGATGAAGAGATCGTCGCTCGGTGGTGCCTGGGTGCTTGCACCCTGATCACTCGGCGGGTCTACGACCTCGTAGCCATCCTGTGCGGCGCGCCAGACATAGTAAGTGTCGTTGGCGTAGTAGTATGGCAGCCCGCCAACCCACACCGTGGTATAGAACACCGGCAGCACCGGCACGAACACGCCAATGGGCGCGGCCACGACCACGAAGCGTGGCCCGCGCGGCGCATACCACACGCCGCCGGAATAGAAGAAGCGCCCGTCCCCGCGGTTGACGATGAAGGGGCTGTCGGGCACCGCGCGCACGAATCCCCCGCGCTCGGGGTAATAATGGTTGTGGCTGTAGCGAGCATCGAAATGCTCGGCGCGCGCACCGCCATGGCGGCCATGCTCATCCGCCCGCGCAGTCGCGACGCTCAGCGCCAGCGCCAGGATCACCGCGCCGCACATCCGTGCGCGAGTGCCTCGCTTCATCGCCTCACCGTACACTGTAACCGCGCGCGTCCAGGCAGGCGCCGATGGCGCGCCGGTAGTTGCCCGCCTTCTGCTCCTGCATTGCGGCCTGGCGCCGATCGCTGACGAGCACGGTGCGTGTCTCCTGGGCGTTGGCAGCGTCGCTGACGCTGCCAATCGCCCCGCCGACCACAGCGCCCGCCAGCGCACCGGTGGCGGTCTCCCAGGGCCTGGAGACCGCCGCGCCGATGATGGCGCCGGTCACTGCGCCCACGGCCGTGCCCGTCCCGGGAGGCGGTCCGGCCGATACGACGCGCACGCGCTCGTGCGGCGGCACACCTGGGGCACTCGGATCAAAGCCGGTCTGCGCAGTCGCCCACCGGCTGCATTCGTAGTGGTCGCGATCCTGCTGCTGCGCCGTCTGGCCGTGCAATGGATACGCGTAAACATCGGTGTTCGGTGGTGGCGGCGCCTCGTGGGACACGCGCTGCACCGGTCGCGGCGGCGGCGGCGCTACACAACCTGCCAGAAAGCCGGCCACGGACAGGACCGTCACCCAGGCCAGCGCCGTGCGAATAATCGTTTGGCTTCGGTTCATCATGGGACGTGTTCCATTGAAGCGCACTGCTTCCCGAAAAACGCCGATTGTGGGTTCGCGGTTGACAGGGACCCCGCAGACACGCCGGATTTGACGCCACCGCAACGTGCAAAGTTCCCGCGGCCCCGGAAACGACGCAGCGTCGGGGGGCGCAATTGCAGCCCTTCAGCGAAGGTGTGCAGTCATCAGCGCCGTGACACGTTTGAGATCTGCGAGCGTGTTCACGTCCGGACCGGGGGGTTCGAGGGCCTCGGCGACGTAAATCCGCAGGCCGTGTTCGAGCGCCCGCAACTGCTCGAGTTTCTCGCGCGCCTCGAGCGCACCGGCGGGAAGCTGCGCGAGGCGCAGCAGCGCCGCCACTCGATAGGCGTAGATGCCCACGTGCCGGCGCGCGCCGCCGCAGTCGCGCTGACTTACCAAGCCTGCGGGCGCGCCGTCGCGATTCCAGGGAATCGGGGCGCGGCTGAAGTACAGCGCCCGCCCCGAAGCATCGGTCACGACTTTCACCGCGTTGGGATCCAGCAGCTCTTCTACCGAGGCGATCGGCGTGGCGAGCGTGCCGATATCCGCCTCCGGCTGCGCCTGCAGCAGTGCGGCCACCTGGCCGATGAGCGCCGGGGGAATGAGCGGCTCATCGCCCTGCACGTTAACCACGATGTCATCGGGCAGCCAACGGCGCGCACGCGCGACTTCGGCGATGCGGTCGGTCCCGGAGGGGTGGGTCCGGGCGGTCAGCACCGCCTCGGCGTCGAAGGAGTGGGCGGCGCTGACAATCCGCTCATCGTCGGTGGCGATCAGCACCTCACGCGCGCCCGACCGGCAGGCACGTTCGTACACCCACTGCACCATGGGCTTGCCGCAGATGGGGCGCAGTAGCTTGCCCGCAAGCCGCGCCGAGGCATGACGCGCTGGAATGACCACCCGGAACACGCGCGACCTTAGCTCAACGCTCGAGCAGAGGATCATCGGCGGCGAGCTGGCGCGCCTCTTCCTCCAGCATCACCGGCACGGCGTCGCGGATCGGGTAGGCGAGACGATCCAGGCGGCACACCAGCACCTGCGCCTCGCGCTGGAACTTGAGCGGTCCCTTGCACACCGGACAGGCGAGTATCTCGAGCAGGCGTGCATCCATCAGATCTGAGCTCCGGCGACGTTGGCGGCGCGCACTTTCGCCAGCACGCGCGTCAGCAGCTCGCGCGCCTCGCGCTCGCTGAAGTGCGCGGTGACCGGGACATACCACAGCCGCGGGTTGGCGAACGCTGCGCATTTTACGGCATCTTTCTCGGTCATGAGTACCGGCAAGCGATCGGCGAACGCCAGTTCCGCTGCCCTGAACCGATGGTGGTCGGCAAAGGCGTGCTCGATGACCTCGATGCCGTACGCGCGCAGCTCGCGAAAGAAACGCGCCGGATTGCCGATCCCGGCAACCGCGTGCACGCGCTGTCCGCTGAACTGCTGCAGCGCGCGCGCAGTCTCCTGCCCGTCGAGCCTCACGGCCTGTTGCGCCACCAGCCGCATCCCGAGCGCAGCGCTGGACTGCAGCGCCGGTGCCAGCGAACCGTGTTCGGGCGTGCCGTTCACCACCAGCGCGTCGGGTTGCGGCAGGCGCGCCAGCGGCTCACGCAACGGGCCCGCCGGCAGCACGCGGCCATTGCCAAAGCCGCGCGCGCCGTCGATCACCACGATCTCGCAGTCGCGGCCAAGGCGCAGATGCTGCAACCCGTCATCCGTGAGGATGACATCCGCGCCGCCGGCCACCAGCGCGCGCGCGCCGGCGACGCGATCCCTGGCGACGATAGTCGGGCAGGCGCTGCGGCGCGCGAGGATCAGCGCTTCGTCGCCAACCTGCCGCCAGTCCGACTCGGACTGCACGGCGCGCAGCCCGGCGCCACGGCGCCCGTCACCGCGTGAGACGATGCCCACCTTCAGTCCCTGCATGA
>DASWUP010000253.1:0-15987 GCA_036401635.1 Steroidobacteraceae bacterium | reverse complement strand
GCTGCTTAGCACCGGACCCGCGCCCGCACCGGCAAGCAGGCCGAGAATCCGCTCGTCGAAGCGCTCGCTCGTCTGTCCCGAGCTCAGGAGCCTCTCGATGGGCAGCGAATCATAAACGCGGCGCCGCAGGATCCCGGCGCCATGCAGCTCGAGCAGGTGGTTGACGAACATCTCGGTGCAGGCGAACAGCCCGGCGGAGAACGGCGCGTCGCCGCCTTCGGCGTGGATCAGCGCCGCGGCGCTTGCCGCGCCGAGCGCCTGCAGAGCACTGCGCCAGGCGGCGTTGTGCTGATGCCGCAACAGCAGCGCATACACCAGCGAATCACCCAGCTCACCGATGCCGATCTGCAGCGTGCCCCCATCGCGCACCAGGCTGCTGGCGTACACGCCGATGGCGTGGTCGACCGTGGCGAGCGGGGGATTGGGCGGACAGAACAGGTCGTAGTCGTAGCGCGGATCGTCCACCAGGAAATCAAAGCGCCGCGGATCAACCAGCGCCTGGCCGGTCATGAACGGCATCTGCGCGTGAGTCTCGCCCACCATGACGATGTCGCGGCCGGCGGCGCGTGCATCCTCGATGAGCGGCAGCAGATCCACGCTGACATCGGGATTGGAGCCGAAGCTCAGCTGCATCTCACCGTTCACCGTGCGCCGCGCCAGCAGATGGGCGACGACGTTGACGCCGCGTGCCAGGACCTCGCGCGCCACGTGCGTGTAATTCGCGCTCAGGTAATGGCGCTGCGCGTGCCGCGAATTGAGAAACGCGCCCGGCGTCAGGTAGAACTCGACGATGCGGATGTTGGGAGGCACGGTGTCGCTGTGCATGGCGCGTGCGTATTCCGGCTCCACATAGGTGCCGAATACCCGTGCAATGAGCGGCGCCAGCAGGCGCGCCTCCAGCGCCGAGCGGGCCACGGGCTTAAGCAGCGACAGCGCCGTGAAGATGGTCAGCTCGATCGTGGGGTCGCGGACCGCGCGGCGATAGAATTCGTTGACCAGTGGATTGGGCTTGCCGATCCCGAGCGGCAGCGCCAGCACGACGCGTGACCCCACGCGGCGCAGCACCGCGTCAACGCACTGGCCGAGGTCATCGATTATTTCTGGCATGCCGGTGTAGCATGCTCACTGACGCACGCGGCGCGCGTCAACCGTGCGCGTTACCACCATGGAGGCAGCATGTCAGTCAACAAACCCGCCCTCGATCCCAAGGTGGTCGAGGCTGTTTCGCGCAGCGGTTATCCGGAGCCCTACCGCTCGCGCGTCATGCCGCGACACAAGCGCCGCCTCGGGGATGCGCTCGGCCTTACCCGGATCGGCATCAACCTGACGACTCTGCCGCCCGGCAAGGAATCCTCCATGCGCCACTGGCATACCCACGAGGATGAGTTCGTGTACGTGCTCGAAGGCGAGGTAGTGTTGCGTACTGACGGCGGTGAGCAGGTGCTGCGCGCCGGCATGTGCGCCGCTTTTCCTGCCGGTGCCAGGGATGGCCATCAGCTCATGAATCGCAGCGACCACGCGGCGGTGTACCTCGAGGTGAGCAACCGCGACGCCGGGGACAGCGCGCACTATTCCGACCCGGACGTAGATCTCGCGTGGAATCCCCCGCACGCCCCCGGCAAGTTCACGCACCGCGACGGCACGCCGTACTAAGATCGAGGGCGCGCCGCACTGCGGGCGCGACTGCGGGGGCGCGTCTTTGGTGGCTGCGCGGCTAATGTGCCGCAGCGGCGAGCCGCAGCGCGAACGACACGCCGACCTCGTTCCCCACCCACTCGGTGGAATTCCAGTCGCCCTGTCCGACGCCGAAGTCGAGCCGGCGCAGACTGGTCTTGCCGCTCATGTAGCCGACGGCAACGCCGTGCTCGTCGGCGCTGCGAAAGGTGAACGGCACGCGCGCAGCGCGCGTCACGCCGCGGATGGTGAGCTTGCCGACCGCTTCATAGCCGCTCGCGGTCTTGCTGAACTGGCTGGCGGCAAAGTGCGCCTGCGGAAACTTCGCCACCGCGAACAGATCCGCGCCGCGCAAGGTGTCATCGCGCTCCTTGTCGCCGGTGTCCAGGGAGCCGACCTCGACGGTGACCTCGAGCCGGCTGCCCGCGAGGTTGTCGGGCGAGAAGTCGAAGCCCACCGGGAAGCGGGTGAACTTGCCCTTGTTCTGCGCCCCCGCCTGCGCGAAGGTGAATTCCAGCGAGCTCCTGGCCGGATCGAGCACGTAGTGCGTGAGCGGGGCTGCGCTCGCCCCCCACGCCGCCAGGCACAGGCCGGCGGCAATGGCCAAGGTAGTCGCCGTCAGTAGCGCAGGCGCGATGGGTCTCATCACTTGCTTCCCTGGGTTGTAGGCAGCATGCGCCGCAGCACATCGTCCTTGAGCATGTAGTGATGCTTGAGCGCGGCAGCCACGTGCAGCGCCACCACCGCGCCCAGCACCAGCGCCAGCGTGCCGTGGGTGGTCACGAGCGCGTGGTACAGCGGTTGGCTCTTCGGCACCAGGTCCGGCAGCTGAAAGAACCCAAACCAGCTCACCGGAAACCCACGTGCCGAGGACATCATCCAACCTGACAGAGGCATGGCGAACAGCAGCACATACAGCATGGCGTGCGTGAAGCGCGCCAGCCTGCGCTCGTACGGCTTGAGCGTCTGCGGCAGCGCCGGCGTCGGGTTCAGCCGGCGCCAGCCGAGCCGCGCGAGCGCCAGTCCCAGGATGGTGATGCCCACGGACTTGTGGCGCGCGAGCATGGCGAGTTTTTTTACGCCGAGCGGCAGATTGCCAGCGAGAGTGGCGAGGGTGACCTGCACGATGATCAGCACGACGATGAGCCAGTGCAGCAGCTGGGCGATGGCGCCCCAGCGGCGCGTGGTATTTCGCATGGCCATGCCGCTAAGCTTATGCGCGTGAACGCGAGTTGCAAACTCCGACTGCTCGGCGCGGCGCTGCTCGCGCTCCTGCTCACCGGTTGTCCGCTGCGGCCGCGAGTTGCCGCAACGCCGCCGGTAGCCGTGGCGGAGACTCCCGCACCTCACGAGGGGGTTCCTTACGACATCGTGGCGGATGAATCGCTGCTCACCATCCGCGTGTATCGCGGCGGTACGCTCGCGAGCGCCGGCCACAACCACGTGATTGCCTCGCACGCCCTTGCGGGCACGATCTACGTGCCTGCTGATGTCATGCGCACCAGCTTCGAGGTTCGCATCCCGGTAGACGCGCTCACGGTCGATGAAGCTGCGCTGCGGGCGCAGGAAAACAGCGCCGATTTCCCGCCGGACGTGCCGGATACCGCCCGGCAGGGGACGCGGCGCAACATGCTCGGCGAGGCGCTGCTCGACAGCGAGCGCAATCCGCAGATCGTGTTACGTGCGCTGCGGCTCGAGTCTCATGGTCAGGCGACGGGAGGTGGAGGCGGGGAGGGGAGCGACGCAGGTGCGGTACTGGCCCGCGTGCAGAGCACGGTGGGCGGCCAGGTGCGCATCATCAGCGTGCCGGTGCGCTACCAACTCGCCGGCGGCACCGTCATCGCATCCGGCGAAGCCCCGCTCGGGCAGAGCGATTTCGGGCTCACGCCGTTCAGCGCGCTGCTCGGTGCGCTGCAGGTGCAGGATGAGATGCGCGTCAGGTTCCGCATCGTGGCGCGTGCGGCCGGCGCGCGTCCTTAGCGCTCAAGCGTTACTTGCTGTGAAGTTCCGCCAGCAGCTCGCTGGCCTTGTATACCTTGCGCAGCGCCTCGAACATGATGGCGGGATCCACCGCGACCGCGCGGTTCAACTCGGGGTCGAACCAGTAGTCACCCGCGATCGAGTGGATGTTGCCATCGAACATGAGTCCTACGAGCCGGCCGCCGGTATCGATCAACGGACTGCCGGAGTTGCCGCCTACGATGTCGTTGTTGGTGGAGAGATCGAACCTCGTTTGCGGACCGAGCTCGGTCTTCACTTTGAGCCAGCTGTCGGGAATCCTGAACGGCTCCTGACCGGTAGCGCGTTCGAACAGGCGCGCCAGCTGGGTGAACGGTTCCACTTCGCGGCCGTCTTCCTTCCAGCCCTGCACCGTGCCGACGTTGAGGCGCAAGGTAAAGGTCGCATCCGGCGGCAGGCTCGTGCCGTACACGGCAAAACGGGCGCGCGCGATTTTTTCGGAAGCGGCGTCCCGCGGAGCTTCGACCTCGTCTTCATAGTGCTTGCGTACCGCACGCGCCTGCGCATCCACGCTACGCGCGAATTCGATCATCGGGTCGTGCGCGGCGTCGAGTGCCGCTGCGCCACCCTCCCACAAGCGCTGGCGCAGCTTGGGATCTGCGAGCTGCGAGCCGTCCACCAGCCGTGCCGCCAGCGTCGCGGGTGAATCCTGCGTCAGCAGCTGACGCACGATCGGCGCGTCCGGGCCGAGCCACTCGCGCATGCGCTCCAGCCCAAAGGACAGCGTGAGCTTATCGAGCGCCGGATACACCGGAACCGGGGCGGTGAGGCGCTGCGCGACGCGTGGCAGCGCCGCGTCGCGGTATTCACGCAGTCGATCGGTGTTGGGTTTGGGGCGTTCAGCGGCACCACGCACCAGAGTGCGCGCATAGTTGAACAAGCGGCTGTTGAAGCCGGCACCCTGCTCGAGGAAAGTGTAGGGCAGGTAGAGCTCGCGCTCCTGCGCCTGCGCTTTGTCGATGTCGGACCAGGGGTCGCCGGTCGCAGCGGCGAGCTGCGGGTCGGCTGCGACTTTGGCCCGCAGGGCCGCCTCCTCGTCGCGCTTGCGCTGCAGCAGCCGCTCATCGAGCAGCGCGTCGAGCTGCCTGCGGCGGACCTTGATGCTGTTCTCCAGGCCGTTCAGTGGATCTTCCACGATGCGGTCGGCCTCGGCGCTGGTCTTGCCGAACTCGATGTAACGCCCGCGCAGCTCCGAGGCGCGCAGCAGCCAGCGCGGCAGGTCCACGTTACGCAGGGTTTGCAGCTGCGCGACGGTCAGCAGCCGGTCGGTGGAACCCGGATGCCCGGACACGAACACCAGCTCGCCCGCCTGCGGCCCCTCGGGCCGTATGCGCAGGAAGTTCGGCGTCGATGCGGGCTTGCCGTTCGCGCCGTAAGCGCGCAGGACCGAGAAGTCCAGGCACCAGCGCGGGAACTGAAAGTTATCCGGGTCCCCGCCGAACGCGGCAATGCCACGCTCGGGAGCGAACACCAGGCGCACGTCGTCATAGCGGTGGTACTTGTAGAGCCAATACTGCCCGCCCTGGTAGAGGTCAACGGATTCGCACTTGAGCGGCCCGGATTTCGCGGGCCGGTTTTCCTGCTCGCACGCCTGCTCCAGTTGCGTCAGGGTCTTCTTGCGGGTGTCGTTCGCGGTGCGGTCATCGAGTCCGCGGATCGCCGCGGCTACCTTCGCGGTGACGTTCTCCGTCCCGATGAGCACGTCAGCGATCTGCGTTCCGCACTTGAGTTCCTGTGCCCGGGAGCGGGCGAGGAAGCCGCTGCGGACCAGGTTCTGCTCGCTGCTCGAGTGCTCATCCAGACAGGCTTCGGCACAGTGGTGATTGGTTAGGATCAGTCCGTCGGGCGACACGAAGGATGCCGTGCAGGTCGACAGGCGGATGGTGGCGGTGCGCACACGATCCAGCCAGGCGGAGTTGATGTCGGCGCCGTACTGGCGCTTGAGCAGATCCTGCGGAAAGTCGTGGAAGGTCCACATGCCCGCATCGCTGAACGCGGGCGGTGACACCAGGAGCACGAGGACTGCGGGCAGACAGCTGCGGCGCATGGCGATCCTTTCGCGATTTCGCTAGTTCTCCGACTCGAGCAGCATGAGCGGCGTGCCGTCCGGGCTTTTCAGCAAGGCGTTGCCGACGGGTCCGGCTGCGCGCGGCACGAGCGCGGACATCGCCACACCCAGCTCGCGCAGCCGCGCAATGCGTGCGCGCATGTCAGGGTCGCGGAACACGAGCATGGCACGCTCGCACACCCGCGGGTGGTGAAACGAGACGTTCAGGTAATCGCTGGTGAGCGGCAGGTGCGGATATGGCGCTTCCACCGCGTCGGCGGCGACGAATCCCAAAGGTTCCCAGAAGCGCTGTGCGGCGGCAAAGTCCGCGACCGGCAGGCTCACTTCGGAGAAGTCGCCGCACAGCGAGACTTCGGCCAGCCCGCGCGGCACGGGCGAGTAGGTGCGCGCTTCCAGGACCGCAAGCGCGTGGCCAAACGGGTCCGACAGAGCGATCTCGTTGAATACCTCCTCGCCGGTGCGGCAGCGGGTCAGTTCGATGCCCGCCGCGGCAAACTGCGGGACGCACTGCGCGATGCCGGGACGCACGAACGTGAGCACGGGTGAGGCGCCGCGCCGTTGATGCACACCTATGAACAACCGGCCGTCGCTCAGCACCCCGTACGGATGCGTGAACGTATCGGTGGTGGTGGCCTGGGTGAAGCCCAAGAGTTCGTAGAACTCGACCGAGACGCGCACATCGTCGACGGCGAGGCTGGTCTCGTGAAAGGTCCCCAGCAGGGGCAGCGGCGCGCCGGACATCAGGCGGAGGCGCCACGCGCGGCGCTGGGCAGCCGGCCGTGCCCGGCGTGCGTCCAGCCCTGACAGTGCTGCTCGATGAGGTCCGCGAGGCATTGCGTATGGCCGGCGCTGGCGTTGAGCGCCGGCACATACTGGTAGCGCTCACCGCCGGCGCGCATGAAGGCGTCGCGGTTTTCGATATCGATCTCCTCGAGCGTCTCCAGGCAGTCCACGGCAAAGCCCGGACACACCAGGGTAACTTCGCGCACGCCGCGGGCAGGCATCGCGGTGAGCACCGTGCGGGTGTAGGGCTTCAGCCAGTCCGTCGGACCAAAGCGCGACTGAAAGCTCACACTCCACTGCCCCTCGCGCAACAGCAGTTCATCCGCGAGCAGGCGCGCCGTTGTCTGGCAGCGGCAGAAGTACGGGTCGCCCTGCTGGACGTAGCGTTCTGGAATGCCATGAAACGAGATCAGCAGGTGAGCGCTACGGCCGTGAGCCTGCCAGTGCTCGGTGACGCTCGCACGCAGCGCATCGATGTAACCCGGGTGATCGTGATAGTCGGCAACGAAGCGCAGCTCGGGCAGCCAGCGCCAGCGGCGCAACTCGGCACTGACCTGGTCGTAGACGGCGCCGGTGGTGGCGCCGCAGTACTGCGGGAACAGCGGCAGCACCAGGATGCGCTGCGCGCCGCACTCGCGCAAACGAGCCAGCGCGTCGTGCACGTCGGGAGGGCTGTAGAGCATCCCGATCTCCACCAACAGCGGCGCCAGCATGCGCTGCGCGAGCGCGCCGGCGAGTTCGGCTCGCAAGCGCTCCGACAGATCGCGCAGCGGCGAGCCGGAGGCCGACCAGATGCGGCGGTACTTGCGCGCGATGCGTCGCGGACGCCAGGGCAGAATGATCCCGTAGAGCAGCGGCAGCCACAGCACGCGCGGCAGCTCCACCACGCGCGGGTCGGCGAGGAAGCGCGCCAGAAACGCGCGCACGGCGCGGGCTTCCGCGGCTTGCGGCGTGCCGGTGTTGACCAGCAGGATGCCGATGCGTTCGGCACCGTCGCGGTGAAAATCAGGCGAGCTCGCGTAGCGCATGGCTGTTAGCCAATGCCCACACACAGGTATTTCAGCTCGGTGTAGTCGAGGATCCCGTACTTCGAGCCCTCGCGGCCCGTGCCGGACTCCTTGACACCGCCGAACGGCGCCACCTCGGTGGAAATGATCCCGGTATTGAGACCCACGATGCCGTACTCCAGGGCCTCCGCCACGCGCCACGAGCGCGCCAGGTCGCGCGTGTAGAAATAGGACGCCAGTCCGAACTCGGTATCGTTCGCCATGCGGATGGCGTCGCTCTCGGTCTCGAAACGGAACAGCGGCGCGACCGGACCGAAGGTCTCTTCGCGCGCCAGCAACATGTTGGCCGTCACCTCCGTAAGCACGGTCGGCTCGAAGAAGGTGCCGCCGAGCTCATGGCGCCTGCCGCCGTGCACGATACGCGCGCCCTTGGCTGTGGCGTCCGCGAGGTGCTGCTCCACCTTGGCGAGCGCCTTGGCATCGATGAGCGGACCCTGGTCGGTGGGACCCTTCAGCCCGTCGCCCACGCGCAGCTGTGCCACCGCGTGCACCAGCTTGCGCGTAAAGGCCTCGTACACCGGCGCCTGCACCAGCAGGCGATTGGCGCACACGCAGGTCTGGCCGGTGTTGCGGTACTTGCTGGCGATGGCGCCCGCCACCGCGGCATCGAGATCGGCGTCCTCGAACACGATGAACGGCGCATTGCCGCCGAGCTCGAGCGACAGCTTCTTTACCGTGCCGGCGCATTGCGCCATGAGCTTCTTGCCCACGGCGGTGGAGCCGGTGAACGTGACCTTACGGACGCTGGTGTTGGAAGTCATCTCGCCGCCGATCGCGGCCGCATCGGCCCCCGTGATCACGTTGAGCACGCCGGCCGGCACGCCGGCGCGCGCCGCGAGCGCCGCGGCCGCCAGCGCCGAGTAAGGTGTCTGGCTCGCCGGCTTGCAGACGAAAGTACAGCCGGCCGCAAGCGCGGGTCCCGCCTTGCGCGTGATCATCGCCAGGGGGAAATTCCAGGGCGTGATCGCCGCGACCACCCCCACGGGCTGGCGCAGCACCAGGATGCGCTTGTCGGCCTGGTGCCCCGGGATCACGTCCCCGTACAGACGCTTGCCTTCCTCCGCGAACCACTCGATGAAAGATGCGGCGTAGGCAATCTCGCCCTTGGCCTCGGCGAGCGGCTTGCCCTGCTCCGCGGTCATCAGCGTGGCGAGGTCCTCCAGGTTCGCCATCAGCAGCTCGTACCAGCGGCGCAGGGGCGCCGCACGCTGTTTGGCGGTCTGCGCGGCCCACGCCGGGAATGCCTGCGCCGCGGCCTCGATGGCGCGCCGGGTTTCGCCGGCGTCCATGTTCGGCACCGCGCCGATCGGCTCGCGCGTCGCCGGATTCACCACCGGGTACGTGGCGCCGTTCGCGGCGTCCACCCACTTGCCCGCAACGAAGGCGCGGGCACGCAGCAGATCAGGATCGCGCAATTTCATGGTGTGGTGGCTTCCGCTCCGGTAACGTAGCGGGCGATGAACTCCAGGGTACGGGTGCGCGCCAGCGCAGCGGCCTGCGGGTTGTAGCTGTCGTGCTGCTCGCGGTTGAAACCGTGGCCCGCCCCTTCATAAACATAAACGGCCGCCGGTGGGTTCGCTGCCGCCTTGACCCGCTCGACGTCGGCGAGCGGGATGCTCTTGTCCTCGGTGCCATAGTGATACATGACCGGGCACCTGGGTTTCTGGTCGAGGTAGCTCACGACCTTGCCGTAATACACCACCGCGCAGGCGATGGGCAGTTGGCAGGCGGCGAGATACGACATGGCTCCGCCCCAGCAGTAGCCGACGGTTGCGGCGCGGCCGGAGTGTTTCACGACCGCCAACGCGGCGGCCAGATCGCGCAACGTCGTTTCCGGGGTCAGCTGCTTCACGTAGCCGGAGCCCTCCTGCATGTCGGCGGCGGAGTAGCCGAGCTCGATACCGCGGCGCACCCGATCGAACAGGCAGGGCGCGATCGCCGTGTAGCCCGCGGCGGCGAAGCCGTCGGTCAGTTTGCGGATGTGGGCGTTGACTCCGAAGATCTCCTGGATCACGAGGACTGCACCGCGCGGGCGGCCGGGTGGCGCTGCCAGCCAGACCTGAAACTCGTGACCGTCGCGGGCCATGAGGGTGGAGTACTCGCCCATGGGGTGCTTCCGATGGCTTCGCCAGATTGACCATGGCATTCTAACCCGTCGCGCCTTGGGGAGGAGTCATGCTGGTCGGGTCCGCAGTCAGGCGCGTCGCCATTGTCGGTGGCGTACGCATTCCGTTCGCCCGCTCGTATACCACCTACGCCACCGCCAGCAACCAGGACCTGCTCACGGCCGCGTTCCGCGCGGTGGTCGAGCGCTTCAAGCTTAAGGGCGAGCGTCTCGGGGACGTGGCCGCCGGCGCGGTGATCAAGCACACCAGGGACTACAACCTGGTGCGCGAGAGCGTGCTGTCAGCCGGGCTTGATCCGCACACACCCGGCCTGGACATGCAGCGCGCCTGCGGCACGAGTCTGGAAGCTGCGATCGACATCGGCAACAAGATCGCCCTTGGACAGATTGACGCCGGTCTCGCCGGCGGCAGCGACTCCATCAGCGATGCGCCCATCGTCTATCCGCGCTCGTATCAGCAACTGCTGCTCGCCAGCTACCGCGGGCGCAGCGCCTGGCAGCGGCTGTCGCCGTGGTTTAGCCTGCGGCCGAAACATTTCCGGCCAGTGCTGCCTGCGGTCGTCGAGCCGCGCACCGGTTTGTCCATGGGGCAGAGCACCGAGATCATGGCCAAGCGCTGGCAGATCACGCGCGCCGACCAGGATCAGCTTGCCTACGACAGCCACATGAAGGCCGCGGCCGCGTGGCGCGCCGGATTCTTTGACGACCTGGTGGTGGAGTACCTGGGACTGAAGAGCGACAACAATGTGCGCACCGACACCAGCCCCGAGAAACTTGCCAAGCTGCAGCCGAGCTTCGCGGCGGACGGAACGCTCACCGCCGGCAACAGCACTCCGCTCACCGATGGGGCGAGCGCGGTGCTGCTGGCGACGCCGGAGTGGGCAGCCCAACGCAAGCTCCCGGTGCTGGCCTACCTGCGCCACGGCAAGGTGTGGGCGGTCGATTTCGCGAGCGGCAAGGAGGGGCTGCTGATGGCACCCACCTACGCCGTGGCCGCGATGCTGCACGACGCGGGCCTGAGCCTGCAGGACTTCGATTACTACGAGATTCACGAGGCGTTCGCGGCGCAGGTATTGTGCACACTGAAAGCCTGGGAATCGCCGGACTACTGCCGCGACGTGTTGGGATTGTCCGCGCCGCTCGGCAGCATCGACCGCGGCAAGCTGAACGTAAAGGGCGGCAGCGTGGCCCTCGGGCATCCGTTCGCCGCCACCGGCACGCGCATTCTGGGCACGCTCGCCAAGATCCTCGCCGGCGATGCCGGCGCCAAGCGCGGACTGGTCTCGGTGTGCACCGCCGGCGGGATGGGAGTGACGGCCATAGTGGAGCGCTGACCCCGAACGGCGATCAATTCGGACCAACGGTGATTAAGTTCGGCTCGCCACGTAGCGCCGTCCAATCGCTCGACATACAGTTGATCGCAGCTGCGGGGCGGGAGGCAAAGCGGGCCAGGAGGACAGAATAATGAGTGTCAGGAGCATGTGCGCCCCACTTGCCGTGGGCGCGCTGTTGATCGCGATACCGGCGCACGCCGATTTCCAGGCGGCGCTCGACGAATACAACGCCGGCCACTATGAGGTTGCACGCGAGCAGTTCCTGGCGCTCGCGGAGCTCGGCGATTGCTCATCGCAGTTCAACCTGGCGACGATGGCCCTGAAGGGGCAGGGCGGCCCCAAGGATGCCGGCAGCGGGGTCGGCTGGCTGCAGGCCGCCGCCGGCAACGGCTGCGAGAAACTCGTGGGCGACAAGGTGGCTGGCCTGCAGGCGAAGCTCAGTACCGATGAGCTTCGCACTGCTGCGGGCATCGTGGCCCGCTACGGTCGTGAGGCTTTGCACATCCGGGGAATGGTCAACCCCGACTTCGGCTGCCGGGACCTGGCGCCGGCGAGCGTTCTGCAGAGGCCGGCGCCGGAGTCTCCGCGCCTCGGCCTCAACACGCGCCAGAGCGCGATCGTGATCACCGAGCTCACGATCGGGGTCGACGGCTTGGCGCGCGACCCGGAGATCCTGCTGTCGGTGCCGGAGACTGCGTTCCCGGCCGCGGCGATTGAGTCGTGGCTGAACTCACGGTTCGTGCCTGCGACCCGCAGTGGTGCGCCGGTCGAATCCCGGCTGCAGGCTAAGTCCCTGTTTGCCATCGAGGGGGGTGGTGGCCTGCCGGGCCTGGACGCCTACAAAGTAGCGCGCCGGGCAGCGGACGCGGGCGAGCCGGGAGCCGAGTACATGGTAGGGCTCACGGCGACGGTCGATGCATCGCTGGGGATCTCCAGTGCCAGGGCCGGGCAGCTGCTAATCGGGTCAGCGCGCTACGGCGATACCCGCGCGCAGTACTGGGTGGGGAGCCAGCTGCGCGCCACCAGCACGTGCCACCCGCAAGCCAACGGCGCGGTCTGGCTGCGGCACGCCGCCGAGGGCGGCAGCGCCGCGGCTCAAGTGATGCTGGCCACGGATCTGCTAAATGGCGAGCCCAGCGCCGCGCAGGCTGCGCAGGCGCGCGCGCTTCTGGAACGCGCGGCGCCGTCCGACAGCTTCTACGTCAGGAAGCATGTGGTGGCCGTGCTCGCCGCATCCCCGGTCGAGGCGGTGCGCGATCCTGGCACGGCGCTGACCGTGGCGATGAAACTCGCCGCCGGGGAGATTCAAACCGATCCGCAGATGTTTGAAGCCGTCGGTGCCGCGTACGCGGCTAACGGCGATTTCCGCCATGCGACCGCGCAGCAGCAGATCGCCATCCGCAAGGCCGTGAGCCTCGGCTGGAATACGCGCGTGATGACGCAGCGACTGGCCGCGTACCGCCGCGGCAAGCCGTGGCGCGGCGATCTGTTCGCACTGCCCCCGGTCGGCTCGCGCGCTTAGTTAGGGTGCGCGCGCCGCGCTCGCCATGATGCGCACATGAATGGGCCGTCGGGCTCGGTCCTGGTCGTGTTCTGCCGTCGCCCGCAGCTCGGAGCGGGCAAGCAGAGACTGGCGCGCGCGTTGGGTGCCTGCGACGCACTGGCGATCGCGAAGGCGCTGCTGGACTGCGCGCTGGAGGACGCCGCCGCCTGGCCGGGCGGGCTCGTCATCGCACCGCACAGTTCCGCCGACGCGCTCTGGGCACGAACTCTGGTCGAGCGTGCCGCGACGGTGCAACCCCAGCCGCCGGGCAACCTGGGCGAGCGTCTGAACGCACTCGATGCCGCAGTGCGCGCTCAGGGCCACGAGCGTGTCGTGTTTATCGGCAGCGACGCGCCGTCGCTGACCATGCCGGTGCTGCTGGCTGCGGAAACTGTGCTTGCTCGGTCGGATGTGGTGCTGGTTCCCGCCCGCGACGGGGGTGTGACCCTCATGGGATCGCGGGTCGCGTGGCCCGATCTGGCTGCCCTGCCGTGGAGCGAACCCGGGCTCGGACAGGCATTGGAGAGCTGTTGTCGGGGCAGCGGATTGTCAGTGACGCGGCTGCCGGCGTCATACGATGTCGACGAAGCATCCGATCTGGCGACGGCACGGCGCGCGCTCGCGGCCGATGGGCGGCCCGCGCGCCGCCGGCTGCATGAGCTGTTGGTGAGGTTCACAGTGAACGCATGAAGCAACGTGCGCTGTGGGTTTTCGCAGTTCTGCTGCTGCTGGTGGCGGCGGGGTTGTTCCTGCCGGTGAAGGAGTGGCTGCGCGCAGCGCTCACCTGGACGGCGACACACCGCGAGTCGTCCTGGCTCGCGTTCATTGCCCTTTACGTGCTGGCGACGGTCTGTCTTATTCCCGGCCTCATTCTCACGGTCGCGGGCGGCGCGATCTTCGGACTGGCGCGTGGCGTAGCGCTGGTGTCCGCAGCGAGCGTGCTCGGCGCAACCGCCGCGTTCTTCATCGGCCGCACTGTTGCCCGTGAGTGGATCGGCCGGCGCATCGCAGCGTGGCCACGGTTCCGGGCGCTCGATGGCGCACTCGCTGAACGCGGCTTCTGGATCGTGCTGCTCACACGGCTGTCGCCGCTGTTGCCGTTCAACCTGCTGAACTACGCGTATGGTGTCACCGCGGTACGCCCACGCGACTACATCGTCGGCTCCTGGGTCGGTATGCTCCCCGCCACCGTGCTGTACGTGTACGCCGGATCTGCGGCCGCGAGCCTCGCGCAGGCCATCTCCGGCCAGGTGCGCACCGGAACAACCGGCACGGTCCTGTTGATTGTTGGTTTCGCAGCTACCCTTGCGGTCACCGCGCTGGTGACGCATCTCGCGCGCCGCCAGCTCGAGCACGAGCTCGCCACATGAGCGAGGATGATGTGCTGTGGCGCCGGCTGGTCTTTCCGGCGGACCATCGCAATCCGACACCCGCGGCACGCTACAACCTGACCGTGATCGGCGCCGGACCCGCGGGTCTGATCAGCGCGATCGCGGCGGCCGGGCTGGGTGCCAGAGTCGCCCTGGTCGAGCGCCATGCCATGGGTGGGGACTGCCTGAATGTGGGCTGCGTGCCGTCGAAGACGCTGCTGGCGGGTGCCGCACGCGGCCTGTCGTTTGCATCCGCGATGCAGCGGGTGCGCGCGGTGCGCGCAGCCCTTGCCCAACACGACTCGGTCGAGCGCTATACCAGGGCCGGAGTCGACGTGTTCCTCGGGCAGGCAAGGTTTGCCAATGCGCACCAGATTCGCGTCGCAGAGGCGACGCTGCGTACGCGCCGCACCGTGATCGCCACCGGGGCGCGCGCACACATTCCGCCGCTGCCGGGACTCAAGGAGATCATGCCGCTCAGCAACGAGACCGTGTTCGATCTGACCGAGCAGCCGCGGCGTCTGGCCGTGCTGGGTGCGGGCCCGGTGGGTTGCGAGCTCGCACAGGCCTTCGCGCGCCTGGGTACGCAGGTCGAGCTGATCGAGCTTGGGTCTCGGATCCTGCCGCAGGACGAACCCGAGGCGGCGCAGTGGGTGGCTGACGCCCTGGTCCGGGACGGTGTCACGTTGCGCCTGGGTGCGCGGGCAACTTCCGCCCTGCGCACATCCGCGGGCAAGGTGCTGATGCTTGCGGACGGCACGCGGGTTGCCGCGGACGAGGTGCTGGTTGCCGCCGGCCGTGCACGCAACGTCGAGGGTCTGGATCTGGAGCGCGCCGGCGTGCGCTTCGATCAGGCAGCCGGCATTGCCGTCAATGCCCGCCTGCAGACCTCCCACCCGCACATCTACGCGGCTGGAGATGTGTGTGCAGCGCTGCAGTTCACGCATGCCGCCGATGCGCAGGCGCGCATCGTGGTACGCAATGCGTTGTTTCTGGGGCGTACACGCGCCGATGCGCTGATCATTCCATGGTGCACCTACACCAGGCCGGAGCTGGCGCATGTGGGGGCAACCAGCCGGGCACTCGAGGAGGCCGGCCGTGGCTTCGATCGCTATCGCGTGGAGTTCGGCGAGCTCGATCGCGGCCAGACCGATGACGGTGCCGACGGTTACGCGCAAGTGCTGACGGCGCGCGGATCGGACCGGATCCTGGGCGCTACCATCGTCGGCAAGGACGCTGGCGAGCAGCTGGCGCCCCTGGTGCTGGCGCTGAGCAGGGGGCTGGGTCTGAAGAGCTTCGGCTCGCTGGTGTTGCCGTACCCGACGCGTTCGGAGTATCTGCGCCGCATCCTCGACAGCTACAACCGCACGCGACTGACGCCCTTCACGGCGAGTACACTGAGGTGGTGGCTGACGCGCACTCGCTAGATTCGCCCGCAACGCGCCTCGCGGTGATCGTTCCCTCGCTGAACGACGACGCCGCGCTCGGGCGACTCCTGCCGGTACTGGGTCAGCTCGCCACGCCTCCCGAGGAAGTGATCGTTGCCGATGGCGCCGCGAGCGAGACCACGGCGGCCCTGTGCCGCGGCGCCGGCTGCACCTGGGTGCCGTCGCGAGCCGGACGCGGCCTGCAACTAAGTGCCGGCATTGCCGCAGCACGGGCCGCGGGAGCGGACGTGCTGTGGATGGTGCACGCCGACTGCGAGCCCCACGCACTGGCCGCGCGCGCCATTCGTGACTCTACGGCTAGCGGCGCGGCGGGCGGCTACTTCAGGTTCCGCTTCGGCGGCGCGCGCGGTCCTCTCAAGCGCCTGTTGGAGGTGTGCATCGAATGGCGCTGCCGGCTGTCGATGGTGTACGGCGATCAGGGCATTTTTGTGACCCGTGCGGCCTACGACGCCAGTCCGGGGATCGGCCCGCAGCCCCTGTTCGAAGAAGTGGCGTTGGTGCGCGCTCTCAGGCGCACTCGCCGTTTCGTCGCTGTGCCTTTGCCGATGACGGTTTC
>DASWUP010000252.1:0-3846 GCA_036401635.1 Steroidobacteraceae bacterium | reverse complement strand
GAATGCGAGCGCTGGAACCTGCTGCACCCCGAGGAGGCCGCGCGTGTGCCGTACGTGCGGCAGATGCTGCAGGGCTGCGAGGGTCCGGTGGTCGCGGCCACCGACTACATGCGCGCGGTGCCGGACCAGATCCGCCAGTGGGTCGGCGGGCGCTATGTGACGCTCGGCACCGACGGATTCGGCCGCTCGGATTCGCGCGCGGCCCTGCGCCGGCACTTCGAGGTCGACCGCAACTACATCGCCGTGGCGGCGCTCAAGGCGCTCGCCGACGATGCACGCGTGGACCAGGCGACCGTGAGCCGCGCGATCAAGGCGCTCGGCGTCGATCCCGCCAAACCCGTGCCCTGGAAGGTCTGAAGGTCCGCGGGGCGACATGAACGCGGCAGGCGGCCTGGTGGAAGTGCGCGTGCCCGACATGGGCAACTTCAAGGACGTCGCCGTCATCGATGTCCTGGTAAAGCCCGGCGACAGCATCGCGCTCGACGCCCCGCTCGTTACGCTCGAGTCCGAAAAGGCCACCATGGATGTGCCCTCGAGCGCAAGCGGCATCATCGAGAAGATTCATACCGCCAAGGGCGGCAAGGTTTCCGCCGGTGATCTCATCGCCACGGTGCGCTCGGAGGCGCCAGCGCAAGCTCCCGGCGGCGGCGGCGCTGAGTCCACGCCTGCTGCGCCAACCGCCAGCGCAGCGTCTGCGGGCGTGGTAACCGCGGCCGCCCCCGCGGCACGAACCAATCCCGTGGCCGCGGCCGCTGCGCCCAGCGCGCCGCCGGAAGCGGCGCCTGCGCTCGCCACAGCGCCGGATGCGGGTACCGCCAAAGTGAGCCCGGTGCCTGCCCTGCGCAGCGATCTCGCCCCCATCGACGAGCCGGGATTCTCGCGCGCCCACGCCGGGCCCTCGGTGCGCAAGTTTGCGCGCGAGCTCGGCGTGGATCTCGCCCGGGTCACAGGGCACGGCTTCAAGGGCCGGATCACCCACGATGACGTCAAGTCGTTCGTCAAGACCGCGCTCGCCGGCGGCGCAGACACGGCGCGCCCAGCGCTGCCTGCGGTTCCGGCGGTGGACTTCGCGCAGTTCGGACCCACGGCGATCGAACCCCTGTCGCGCATCCAGCGCATCGCCGGGCCGCGCCTGCACGCGAGCTGGGTGAACATTCCGCACGTCACGCAGTTCGACGTGGCGGATATCACGGATCTGGAACAGATGCGCGCCGGCCTCAAGGACAAGGCGCAGGCGGCGGGCGTCAAGCTCACGCCGCTTGCCTTCATCATGCGCGCCTGCGTGAAGGCGCTGCAGGAATTCACGCGCTTCAACGCCTCCCTCGATGCCAGCGGTGCCAACCTGGTCGTGCGCAAATACCTGCACCTCGGTTTCGCCGCCGATACGCCCAACGGGCTCGTGGTGCCGGTGGTGCGCGACGCCGACCGCAAGGACGTCTACGAGCTCGCGCGTCAGCTGGCGCAGCTGTCGGAAAAGGCGCGCGCCGGCAAGCTCGCGCCGACCGACATGCAGGGCGGCTGTTTCACGATTTCGAGTCTGGGCGGCATCGGTGGCACGGCCTTCACGCCCATCATCAACGCACCCGAGGTCGCGATTCTCGGTGTCTCGCGCTCGGCGATGCAGGCGGTGTATCGCGACGGCAGCTTCGTGCCGCGCCTGATGCTGCCGCTGTCGCTGTCGTACGATCATCGCGTGATCGACGGCGCGATGGCCGCGCGCTTCACGACCTATCTCGCCCACACGCTCGCGGAGCCGCGTGCACTGCTCGAGGCGGTGCTGTGAGCCGCGTGGATCTACTGATCCCCGATATCGGCAATTTCAGCGACGTGGCCGTGGTCGACGTGCTGGTGAAAGCGGGCGACGTCGTGAGCATCGATTCCCCGCTGGTCACGCTCGAGACTGACAAGGCCTCGATGGACGTGCCCGCGAGCGCCGCGGGCACGATCAGCGAAGTGCTGCTCAAGCGCGGCGACAAGGTATCGAAGGGTTCGCTGATTGCGCGTGTGGAAGCGGGCACGCCGGGCGCATCGGCCGTGCCCGCCGGCGCCAGCGCGCCGGGTGCCAGCCCCGCGCAAGCTGCGCCCGCAACGCCCGCAACGCCCGCAACGTCCGCAACGTCCGCAACGTCCGCAACGCCCGCGACACCCGCGACACCCGCGGCGCGTGCGGAAAGCGCCGGCGACACGGTGCGCATGCCGTCGCCGAAAGTCGGCGCCGCCGATCGTGCGGCGCAGGAATTTAACCGCAGCACGCAATTGCTGGTGCTGGGCGCCGGGCCCGGCGGCTACACCGCAGCCTTCAGGGCGGCGGACCTCGGGCTCAAGGTAACCCTGGTGGAGCGTTGGCAGGAACTGGGAGGCGTGTGCCTCAACGTCGGCTGCATTCCTTCCAAGGCATTGCTGCACGCAGCCAAGGTCATCGAGGATGCGCACGAGATGGCCGGGCGCGGCATTGCTTTCGGCGCGCCCCAGATCGATCGCCCGCGGCTGCGAGCCTGGAAGAGTTCGGTGGTCGCGAAGCTGACCGGGGGGCTCAAGGTCCTGGTGAAACAGCGCAAGGTCGAGGTGGTGCGCGGCGCCGCACGCTTCGTGAGCGGCAACGTGCTGGAAGTGATGGGCAGCAGCGGCTCGCAACGCATCCGTTTCGATCAATGCATCATTGCCGCGGGTTCCGAGTCGGCGCGCCTGCCGGGATTGCCGGAAGATCCGCGTATCCTCGACTCCACCGACGCGCTCGAGTTGCCGGAGTTCTCGGGCGGCTTGCTGGTAGTCGGCGGGGGCATCATCGGGCTGGAAATGGCCTGCGTGTTCGATGCGCTCGGCAGTCGCGTGAGTGTCGTGGAGCTGACCCCGCAGCTCATGCCGGGATGCGACCCGGACCTGGTGCGGCCGCTGGAGCGGCGTATTCGTGCGCGCTATGAGCAGATCCTGCTGGGCACCCGGGTGGCGGGCGTCGAGCGCGAGTCCGCCGGGCTGCGTGTGAGCTTCGCCGGTGACAAGGCGCCGCCGCCACAGACTTTCGAGCGCGTGCTGGTCGCCGTCGGCCGCGTGCCAAACGGCAAGACGCTCAGCGCCGAGCTGGCGGGCGTGAAGGTCTCGGAACGCGGCTTCATTCCCGTCGATCGCCAGATGCGCACCAACGTGCCACATATTTTCGCGATTGGCGACATCGCCGCACCGCCGATGCTGGCGCACAAAGCCATGCACGAGGGGAAGGTGGCCGCGGAAGTCGCCGCGGGCCACAAGCGCGCGTTCGATGCGCGCGTGATTCCTTCGGTGGCCTACACCGATCCCGAGATCGCCTGGGTGGGGCTCACCGAAACCGACGCGCGCGCCAACGGTACGGCGTTCAAGAAGGGCGCATTCCCCTGGATGGCGAACGGCCGCTCACTCTCGCTCGGTCGCGAGGAGGGTTTCACCAAGCTGCTGTTCGATCCTGACAATCACCGCGTATTGGGCGGTGGCATTGTGGGCAGCAACGCCGGTGAGCTGATCAGCGAGATCGCGCTGGCGGTGGAGGCGGGCTGCGATGCCGCCGACATCGGGCTCACGATTCATCCGCATCCCACTCTCACCGAGACGGTTGCGGGAGCGGCGGAGGCATTCGAGGGCACGCTGACCGATCTGTATCTGCCGAAGAAGTAACATCTGCTACAAGCGGCGCAACCGCTCCAGGTAAGCCTGCTCGTCCGGCGGCCGGCCGCTGCGCTGCCCCTCCCACAGTGTCTCGGCGAGGGGCTCGATCATGGCGTGTTCCGCCGCGTGCGCGCTGCCCTTGCTCTGCGTCAGCTCCTGGTGAACGCGGGCGATGCCCGGCGGTCGGTCGGTAGCGACCTGCTCGCGAAT
>DASWUP010000251.1:0-3672 GCA_036401635.1 Steroidobacteraceae bacterium | reverse complement strand
CGTCGGGCTCGCGGCCGGCGCCGGGCCCGCGGGAGCGGGCGCCGAAGCCGCGGCGACCGTCACCGGCAGTGTCTCGGGCAAGGTGATGGTGCGGCCGGCATGCAGGGGCGCGCTGGTGCGCAGGTGGTTCAGCCGCGCGAGCGCCTCGGCCGAAACGCCGTAGCGGTCCGCAATCGTGGCCAGCGTGTCGCCGCGTTGCACCCGGTAGCGCCGCGGCCCGCTCTGGCCGGCGAACATCTCAGCGGGACTCAGACGCTGTGCGAGCAGGTCGCGGGGCAATGGCGAGCCCTCGAGGGGCAGCCGCAGGCGATAGGCCTTGGGCACGCGCTGCTGGCCATCCCACACCGAACGCAGCAGCGCCGGGTTCAGCGTCCGCAGCCGCTCGCCGTCCATCTTCAGCGCGCGCTCCAGCGTGGTCATGGACACGTAGGCAGGCACCTGCACCTCCTGGAACCGGGCTTCGCTCTGCTTCTGCAGCGGACCGAAGTACTTCTCGGGATTGCGATCGATGTCGAGCGCTGCGAGGAACGAGACATAGAAATTGCGCGACGCGAAGCCGAAGGTGCGGCCGTTGTAGCTGCGCACGATCCTGACGATGTCGTCGGTGCCGAGCGTCTCCTTGGCGCGGCGCACTCCGGCGGTACCGTGGTTGTACGCCGTCAGCGCCAGCGGCCAGCTGCCGAGCACCCGGTAGTTGTAGGCGAGCAGCTGTGCCGCGGCTTCGGTGGAGCGGAACGGGTCGAGGCGATCGTCCACCGCACTGTCGATGCGCATGTAACGCCGCCCGGTCGAGCGCATGAACTGCCACAGGCCCGCGGCGCCCACCTTCGAGTACGCCGCGGGGTTGAACGAGGATTCCACGTGCGGCAGCACCGCCAGCTCCGCGGGCAGTCCCCGATTCGCGAGCGTCTCGGCGATGTGCGTCTCCCAGGCGCCGGAGCGGATCAGACCCGCGCGGAAGCGGTCCGACTGGCCGAGCTGAAAACGGATGTCCTCGATCGCGGAGCGCAACCGGGCGGGTGTGCCCTCGGCGCCCCACAGGTCCTTGATGCGCTGATCATCGGCCGCGAGCGTGCCGTCGGCGGCGTCCGCGATGCGGCGCAGCGCGGCAGCAAAGCGCTCGCGCTCTTGGTCCACCCGGCGCTCGCGCTCAGCCGGTGGGGTGTTGGGGGCGAAGTGCAGCGCGTCGTAAACGACGCCAAGGTTGTACTGGTCGTGAAGAAGTCCCGCGTTGGTGTCGATCTGCGTATAAACGCAGATCCAGAACTGCACGTCCCGCTCCAGCTGCGGCGGGCGCGGCATGGGGTTGTCTTGCGCCACGGCGGCTGCGAGCGCGAGCCACACGCTCAGTAGGGCGAAACCCCACCGGCACTGGGTGAGCGGCCGCCTCATCACGCCGCGCGAGCCCGCCGGGCCCCTGTCGAGTTCATTTACACTCCTGCAAAGACGCAGTTCCCATGTGAGTTCAAGGGCTTCGCCACACCTGCCGCTCGCGGCGCGCACGCGCGCGCACCTGAATGCGTCGGGTATTTTGACACTGCCGGGCGCCGCGCGCCGATTTGGGCGTCGCAAGAGGAACCGGGCACCTCGTCGGTGTCGTCGGCGGCGGTGCTCACAACGTGCACTGCGTCACATATGCGAGCGGCCCGGCGCACAAGATGTCGAAGCGCGGCGCAAAGCGGCCACGTTGGCACGAGTGTTGCTTATCTAACAACAACGGACACTGCCGGGAAGGAAGCAAGGACCACGGGATTAGCTTAAGAAAAAGACACAGATCCGGAATGCAGTGAGGATGGCTCGTCGGATACTGTGCGCTGACCGGATAATAATAACGAGATTGAGACTCCTCCACACCTAAGCAAGCGACCGACACCCCGCGAAAGCGGGGTTTTTTTTTGACTGCAGCGGCGCTGCGCAGCGGACGCGAGAACAAGCGAGGCAGCCGGCCGGCTGCCCCGTGAGATCGCCTGGGTCTGTCAGTTCGGTTGGTTTCGCAAAACGCCGTCACCCGCACTTCGAGTCGCCGCAGTTCAGGCAGGTCATGCAGCCGTCCATCATGACGACCGCCGCGGTGCTGCAGCGCCCGCACAGCTGCGCGCCCTCCGGGAAGTGCGACTTGGCAAAGGCATCCGCCTGGCGGGCGCGCGCCTGGAACTCGGCGCGCTTCTGGTCGACCAGCTTCTGCTGATGGGGATCGAGCTGCGTCTTCCTTAGCAGACCGATGGTCTGCAGGTGCTTCTCGATGACATAGCCGAGCTCGGCGATGATCGAGGGCATGAACTTTCCGCCGGGCTGCCAGTAGCCGCCGCGCGGGTCGAACACCGCCTTCAGCTCGTCCACCAGGAAGGTGACGTCGCCGCCCTTCCTGAACACCGCCGAGATGATGCGCGTGAGCGCCACGATCCACTGGAAGTGATCGAGGTTCTTGGAGTTGACGAAAATTTCGAAGGGCCGGCGCTGTTCGTACTCGGTGCCCTCGTTGAGCACGATGTCGTTGATGGTCACGTACATGGCGTGATCCGAGATCGGCGTCTTGATCTTGTAGGTGGAGCCGATCAGGACCTCCGGACGCTCGAGCTTCTCGTGCATGCGGATGACTTTGGCGGTGTGGCCGTTCTTGTCGCGCACCAGCTCCGGCTCTCCCGGCTGCGGTGGCAGGGCCTGCTTCGCTTCGGCTGCCTTGTCCGCAGCCTTGTCTTCCGGATTCTGCACCTGGTACTTGACGATTTTCCGCTCGATCTTGATGGTCATGGTCTGTTTCCTGAGTCTATTCCGGGTGTCGGCACAGCTTGGGCCGCGACTTCAGTACTTTCCGAAGTACCCTTCCTTCAAGCTATCGTAAAGATTAGCTGTCGTGTGCAACTCGCCGTCATATTCGATCTCTTCATCACCTCTCGCTTCTACTACCGTCCCGTCGTCAAGCGTGAACTTGTAGATCGTGTTCTTGAGGTCCTGTTCCTTCACCAGCACGCCCTGGAACGCTTCCGGGTTGAAGCGGAAGGTGGTGCAGCCCTTCAGGCCCTGCTCGTGTGCATACAGATAGATGTCCTTGAACTTCGCGTAGGCGAAATCCGTAGGCACGTTCGCCGTCTTAGAAATCGATGAATCGACCCACTTCTGGGCCGCAGCCTGCACTTCGACATGCTCCTTGGGATTGATGTCATCGGAGGCGATGAAGTAGTCCGGCAGTCTCTCAGCATCGTTCGTCGCTCCAGCTTTGGCATTTGGATTGACCAGCTCGCGATACGCCAGCAACTCGAAGGAATAGACGTCGATCTTCTCTTTGGACTTCTTGCCTTCCCGGATCACGTTTCTGAAGTAGTGATGCGCGAACGACGGCTCGATGCCGTTCGAGGCATTGTTGGCGAGCGACAACGAGATCGTGCCGGTGGGCGCGATCGAGCTGTGGTGCGTGAAGCGTGCGCCGGTCTCCGCCAGCTCGTGCACCAGCTGCGGCGCCACCTGCGCGATGCGCTGCATGTAGCGGCTGTATTTCGCGTGCAGCAGGCGGCCGGCGATCTTTGCGCCGGGCTTCCAGCCATCGCGCGCCATCTCCGGGCGCTTGCGCAGCATTTCCTTCGTGACCGTGAACTCCTCGTTCATGATCGGCGCCGGCCCCTTCTCGCGCGCCAGCTGCAGCGCCGCTTCCCAGCCGGCCACCGCCATCTCGCG
>DASWUP010000250.1:0-8081 GCA_036401635.1 Steroidobacteraceae bacterium | reverse complement strand
CCGACACCCACCAGCTCGAGCTTCTTCTCGTAGCCCCGGGTGACGCCGCGCACCATGTTGGCAAGGTGCGCGCGCGTGGCGCCAGCGCGCGTGCGCGCCAGTGCCGCTTCCGAAAACTTGATCTGCAGCTTCTTTTCCGTCTGCACCACCGACACGCCGCTCGTGAGCGGCAGGCTGAGCGAACCCTTGGCGCCCTTGATGGTCACCGCGTCCGCGGCGACGGTCGCGGTCACGCCCGCAGGTAAGTCGACCGGAGCTTTGGCAATTCTCGACATGATGGGGATCTCTATGCGGGCGCCGTCAGGCGACGATGCACAGGACTTCACCGCCCTGTCCGATCGAGCGCGCCTGCTTATCGGTCATCACGCCCTTGGGGGTGGAGACGATCACCGTCCCCATGCCGCCGAGGACCTTCGGCAGCTCGTCCTTGCCGCGGTAAATCCGCAGTCCCGGGCGACTGACGCGCTCCAGGCGATCGATCACCGGCCGGCCTTCGAAATACTTAAGCCCAATCGTGAGCCGCGGCTTGCCACTGTCGGCATCGAGGCGAAAGTCGGCAATGTAGCCCTCGTCCTTCAGCACCTTGACTATGGCGGTCTTCAGGCGCGAGGACGCGAGCTGCACTTCGCTCTTGCCCGCGCTCTGGCCGTTGCGGATGCGCGTCAACAGATCGGCAATCGGGTCGGTCATGCTCATGCGGCGTCCCTCACCAGCTCGCCTTGGCGAGCCCCGGAATCTCACCGCGGCTGGCGACCTCGCGGATCTTCACCCGGGAGAGGCCGAACTTGCGGTACACGCCGCGCGAGCGGCCCGTGATGGCGCAACGGTTGCGTTGCCGCGAGGCACTCGCATCGCGCGGTTGCGCCTGCAGCGCCGCCTGCGCCGCCAGACGCTCCTCGGGCGAGCTCCTGGGGCTGCGGATCAGCTCCTTGAGCTTCGCGCGCTTCGCCGCGTACTTTTTCACGATCCCGGCGCGACGCTTCTCGCGCTCGACCATGCTCGTCTTCGCCATAGACTTTATGGCTCCTGTTACTTCCGGAACGGGAAGTTGAATGCCTCGAGCAACGCTCGCCCCATGCGGTCATCCTTGGCCGTCGTAGTGATGGTGATGTCCATGCCCCGGATCTGATCGACCTGGTCGTACTGGATTTCCGGGAAAATGATCTGTTCCTTCACGCCCAGACTGTAGTTGCCCTGGCCGTCGAAGGCGCGCGGCGACACGCCGCGGAAGTCGCGGATGCGCGGCATCGCAATGTTGATGAGGCGGTCGAGGAACTCGTACATGCGAGTCCCGCGCAGCGTCACCTTGGCGCCGATCGGCAGCCCGGCGCGGATCTTGAACGACGCGACTGCCTTGCGCGACTTGGTGATGAGCGGCTTCTGCCCGGTGATCTTGGTGAGATCGGCGAGCGCTGCGTCCATCACCTTCTTGTCGGCGACCGCCTCGCCCACGCCCATGTTGAGCGTGATCTTGCTGATGCGCGGCACCTGCATCACGTTGTCGATTTTCAGATTCGCGCGCAGGCGCGGAACGACCTGCTCGCGGTAGTACTGTTTTAGCCTGGCCATAAGTGCTCACCAAGTACCCGGCGCCCTCAGGCGTCGAGCATCTCTCCGTTCGACTTGAAGAAACGCACGCGCTTGCCGTCGGCGAGCGTCTTGACCCCGATGCGATCACCCTTCTTGGCGCCCGGGTTCCAGATCGCAACCTTCGCTACCGGCAGCGGCATCTCCTTCTCGATGATGCCGCCCGGCTTGCCCGCCTGCGGGTTGGGCTTCTGGTGCTTCTTCACCATGTTGACGCTCTCCACGACCACGCGGCCGTCGGCGAGCACCTGGATCACCGCGCCGCGCCGGCCCTTGTTACGACCCGACAGCACCACCACCTGGTCGCCCTTGCGGATCTTTTTCATAGTACTTCCGGTGCCAGGGAGATGATCTTCATGAACTGCTGGTTGCGCAGCTCGCGCGTCACCGGGCCGAATATGCGGGTGCCGATCGGCTCGAGCTTGTTGGTGAGCAGCACCGCGGCGTTACCGTCGAAGCGGATCAGCGAACCGTCCGGACGCCGCACGCCGCGCGTGGTGCGCACCACCACCGCGTCATACACCTCGCCCTTCTTGACCTTGCCGCGTGGAATGGCGTCCTTGACGCTCACCTTGATGACATCGCCCACCCGCGCGTAACGGCGGCGCGTGCCGCCCAGCACCTTGATGCACATCAGGGTGCGCGCGCCGCTGTTGTCAGCGGCGTTCAGCATTGTGCGCATCTGGATCATGATTCAGCGCTCCGCGGCCTTTTGCACGACCTCGAGCAGCCGCCACGACTTGTGCCGCGACATGGGGCGGCACGGGGTGATGGTCACCACGTCGCCCTCCTTCGAGGTGCCGTTCTCGTCGTGCGCCAGCAACTTGGTGGTGCGGCGGATGTACTTGCCGTAGGTCGGATGCTTCACCAGGCGCTCGATCTCGACGGCGATCGTCTTGCGCATCTTGCTGCTCACCACGCGTCCGGTCAGCGTGCGTGCGCCCTTCACTTCCGGCACCTTCGGTTCCGGCGCCGGCACCTGGGTCTCCTGCACCTTGTCCTCTTGTGCGCTCACTTGTGCTTGCCTCCGCGGCTCGCCGGCTGCGTCTCGCGCAGCACGGTCTTCAGGCGCGCGATATTGCGCCGCACTTTGCCGAACTGGTCGGGCTTGGGCGACTGCCCGGTGGCGCGCTGCATGCGCAGCGCGAACTGCTCTTTGCGCAGCTTCACGAGCTCATCGGCGAGCTCGGTCGGCGATTTGGTGCGCAGCTGTTTGGCGTCCATTTATCGAACCTGCCGTTTCACGAATGAGGTGGACACCGACAGCTTCGAGCCTGCGAGCCGGAACGCCTCGCGGGCCGTCACCTCGTCCACGCCCTCCATCTCGAACAACACCTTGCCAGGCTGCACGCGGGCCACGTAGTACTCGACGTTGCCCTTGCCGCTGCCCATGCGCACCTCGAGCGGCTTCTTGCTGATCGGGACGTCCGGAAACACGCGGATCCAGATCTGTCCGCCGCGCTTCACGTAGCGCGCCATGGCGCGGCGCGCGGCCTCGATCTCGCGCGCGGTCATGCGCGCGCGGCTGGTAGCCTTCAGGCCGAACTCGCCGAAGGACACGTTGCTGCCGCGCTGTGCCAGGCCCGGGTTGCGGCCCTTGAACTGCTTGCGAAACTTGGTGCGTTTGGGCTGAAGCATCTCTTAGGCCATCACCTCAGACCTGTACCGGGGCTGCGGGCGCCGGCGGCGGCGTTACCGGCGGCGCGGGGGGCGCGGCGGCCGGTGCGCTCTGCGCCGGGGCGCTCTCGGCCTCGCTCGCCTGCTGCTGCGCAAGCTCGCTCTTGTCGAACACCTCGCCCTTGAATATCCACACCTTGACGCCGATCACGCCGTAGGTGGTCTGCGCTTCCGACAGACCGTAATCGATGTCGGCGCGGAAGGTGTGCAGCGGAATGCGCCCCTCGCGATACCACTCGGTGCGGGCGATTTCCGAACCGTTGAGGCGCCCGGAGACGCGCACCTTCACGCCCAGCGCGCCGCTGCGCATGGTGCTCATGACCGCGCGTTTCATGGCGCGGCGGAACATCACGCGCTTCTCGATCTGCTGCGCGATGCTGTCGGCGACCAGTTGCGAGTCGAGCTCGGGCTTTCTGATCTCGGCAATATTCAGGCGCACGTCGTTGACACTCATGCCGAGCAGCGCCGCGGTCTCCTGGCGCAGTTTCTCGATGTCCTCGCCCTTCTTGCCGATGACGATGCCGGGACGCGCGGTCTGGATGGTGATGTTGACTTTCTTGGCGGCGCGTTCGATGAGAACGCGGCTCACCGAGGCCTCGGCTAGCCTGCGCTTGAGGAACTCGCGCACCCGGTAGTCGGTGTGCACCTGCAGCGGAAACTGCTTCTTGCTGGCATACCAGCGCGAAGTCCAGTCGCGGGTGATCCCGAGTCGCATGCCCAGCGGATTGACCTTCTGACCCATGCGTTAATCCTTCTTGCCGTCGCTGACGCCGACGGTGATGTGACTGTTGCGCTTGATGATGCGCGCGCCGCGCCCCTTGGCGCGGGCGTGGAACCGCTTGAGCTGCGGTGCGGCATCCACGTGGATGAGTGCCACCTTCAGCTCGTCGATGTCGGCGCCGTGATTGTGCTCGGCGTTGGCGACCGCGGACTCGAGTACCTTGCGCACCAGCTGCGCACCTTTCTTCGGCATGTACCTGAGCGTCGAGATCGCATTGCCGACCGGCTTGCCGCGCACCACATCGGCGACCAGCCGGCACTTCTGCGGGGAAATGCGCGCGTAACGCAGTTTGCAGGTCACTTGCATCGTGTTCTGCGGCGCCTCAAGTGGCGGCGGCAGCCTCCACCTTGCGATCCCCGGAGTGCGCCTTGAAGGTGCGCGTCGGGGCGAACTCGCCCAGCTTGTGTCCCACCATGTTCTCGGTGATCAGCACCGGAACGTGCTGGCGGCCGTTGTGCACGGCGATGGTCAGACCCACCATCTCGGGCACCACCACCGAGCGGCGCGACCAGGTCTTGATCGGCTTGCGGTCATTCTTGGCGGACGCTATCTGCACCTTCCTGGCGAGGTGCAGATCGACAAACGGGCCCTTCTTCAGTGAACGTGGCATGTGTGTGACGCTCCCGATCAGCGGATGCGGTTCTTGCGGCGCTGCACGATCATGTTGTCGGTGCGCTTGTTGTGACGGGTCTTCAGGCCCTTGGTGTTCCAGCCCCAGGGCGACACCGGGTGCGGGTTGCCCTGGCCGGACTTGCCCTCGCCGCCGCCGTGCGGATGATCGACCGGGTTCATGGCCAGTCCACGCACCGTCGGGCGCACGCCGCGCCAGCGCTTGGCACCGGCCTTGCCGTAGCTGCGCAGGTTGTGCTCGTCGTTGCCCACTTCGCCGATGGTGGCGCGGCAGTCGATGTGCACCTTGCGCGTCTCGCCCGACTTCAGCCGCAGATACGCATAGATGCCTTCGCGCGCGCTGAAGGACACGGAACTGCCGGCGCTGCGCGCCAGCTGCCCGCCACGCCCGGGCTTCATCTCGACGTTGTGGATGATGGAGCCGACCGGGATGTGGCGCAGCGCCATGGCGTTGCCCGACTTGATCGGCGCATCCGCGCCGGAGCGCACTTCATCGCCCTCCTTCACGCCCTTGGGCGCGAGGATGTAACGGCGCTCACCGTCGGTGTACTTGATGAGCGCGATGTGGCTGGTGCGGTTCGGATCGTACTCCAGGCGCTCCACCACCCCGATGACGCCGTCCTTGTCGCGCTTGAAGTCGACCAGCCGGTACTTCTGGCGCGAACCGCCGCCGTGGTGACGCGTGGTGATGCGACCGAAGTGATTGCGCGCGCCGGTCTTGCTCTGCGCCGTCGTCAGCGGCAGATGCGGTCCGCCCTTGTGCAGGTGCGAACGGTCGATCTTCACCACCGCGCGCGTGCCGGGCGTCCTGGGCTTGTACTTGATGAGGGCCATTGCGGTTTGTCCTGTCAGGCCTTGGCGCGGGCTTCGTAGTCGATCGTCTGCCCGGTGACCAGGCTCACGTACGCCTTCTTCCAGTCCTGGGTGCGGCCCGCCATCCTGCCGAAGCGGCGCGTCTTGCCCGGCTCGTTGACGACCCGCACGCCGGCGACCTTGACGTCGAACATGAGCTCGACCGCCTTGCGGATGTCGGTCTTGGTGGCATCGCGGCGCACCCGGAAGGTGTACTGGTTGTGGTTCTGCATCGCGAGTGAGGTCTTTTCGG
This sequence comes from Steroidobacteraceae bacterium, assembly GCA_036401635.1. Classification (GTDB taxonomy): domain Bacteria; phylum Pseudomonadota; class Gammaproteobacteria; order Steroidobacterales; family Steroidobacteraceae; genus 13-2-20CM-66-19. The sequence continues at coordinate 2,301 of DASWUP010000250.1, read as the reverse complement.
TGACGTGCGGGGCGACCAGCACGCTCATCAGCTGCTCGCGGTTCATACCATGGCCTCCGGCCACGGCCTCACGGGGCTCGCTGCGCGCGTCACTGGAGGCGCTCCTCGATCAGCTTCACCGCGCCCACCGTCATCAGCACCTTGTCGTAGGCCGCGAGCGATAACGGATTCAGGGCCGGCACTTCGATGACCTCGACGTGCGGCAGGTTGCGCGCGGCGAGCTGCAGCTTCGCATCGCTCGCCTCGACCACGATCAGCACCGAGGGGAGTGCCCACGCCTTGAGCTGTTGCGCGAGCAGCTTGGTCTTGGGCGCCTCGAGCGCGATCGACTCGGTGACCAGAAGGCGTTCGGTGCGCGCCAGCTCCGAGAGCATCGAGCGGATGGCGCCGCGGTACATCTTGCGGTTCACCTTCTGCGTGAAGTCGCGCGGCTTGGCCGCGAAGGTCTTGCCGCCGCCGACCCAGATGGGGGAGCGGTTGGAGCCGGCGCGGGCCTGGCCGGTGCCCTTCTGAGCGTAGGGCTTGCGGCCGCCGCCGCGCACCTCGGCGCGCGACTTCTGCGCCTTGGTGCCGGCGCGACCCGCGGCGCGATACGCCGTCATCACCTGGTGCACCAGCGGCTCGTTGAACTTGTGACCGAAGGCAGCTTCCGACACCTGCAGCGCGCCCGCGCCATTGACCAGCTTCAGTTTCATGGCTTACTTCTTTCCCGCCTTGCCCGGATCCTTCGAGGGCGCGGCGCCTGTCTTCGTCGGCGTCACGATCTTGCGGGTCGCGCGGCGCGCGGCTTTCAGCGACGGGCGCACGATCACCTGGCCGCCCTCGGCGCCGGGCACGGCGCCACGGATCAGCAGCAGATTTCTCGCCAGATCAACCTGCACCACGCGCAGGTTCTCGGTCGTGCGGCGCACGACGCCCATGTGACCGGACATGCGCCGGCCCTTGAACACGCGGCCCGGCGTCTGACGCTGGCCGATGGAGCCCGGCGCGCGATGCGAGAGCGAGTTTCCGTGCGAAGCCATACCACCGGCGAAGTTGTGACGCTTCATCGTGCCGGCAAAGCCCTTGCCCATGGTGGTGCCGGTGACGTCGACCGCTTCGCCCTCCTTGAAGAGGTCGGCCTTGATCTCGGCGCCCGCTTTGAGCTCGGTCTTGTCGGCCTCGGTGAGCCGGAATTCCACCAGCGCCCTGCCGGGAGCGACATTCGCGCGCGCGTAGTGGCCCGTCACGGCCTTGGAATACAGTTGCGGGCGGCGTGCGCCGTAGGTGACCTGCACCGCGCGATAGCCGTCTTTGTCCTGCGCCTTGACCTGGGTGACGCGGTTCGGCAAAACCTCGATCACCGTCACCGGCACTGTCTCGCCGGCGTCGGTGAACACGCGCGTCATGCCGGCCTTGCGACCGACGAGTCCGATAGCCATCTCTTGTCCTCTCACGGCCCGAAGGCGCTGCCGGGCGCCCGGGGTCCTTGGCTTCTGGCTAAGTCATTGAGACGACAGGAGATTTTGCGCTTAAAGCCGTTCAGGCTGCGCCGATCTCGAGTGGTCTTGGATCCTCAGCCCCGCAGGGCTCAGCTCCAACCTCGCCCGATGCCGCTCACGCGACCGGCCCACGGGAGGTCCCGGGGCCCAAAAGGGCGCGCAGTATAGGCGCGCCGGATGCTTCAATCAACCCTGCCCTCGGCGAGCTTTTCGCCGTCCTAGGCGGGCTTTTCGCGGGCGAAAGTCACGCTTTTTGCCCGCGTGTTCGACACGGCTATTGGGCTGGCCTGCCGAAAGGGCCGTCCGGTCACTTTCGGCCGATGCAATCAGTTCAGCTTGATCTGCACGTCCACTCCCGCCGGAAGCTCGAGCTTCATGAGGGCGTCCACGGTCTTGTCGGTGGGGTTCATGATGTCCATGAGGCGTTTGTGGGTGCGCAGTTCGAACTGATCCCGCGCGTCCTTGTCGGCGTGCGGGGAGACGAGCAGCGTGAAGCGCTCCATCTTGGTCGGCAGCGGTACCGGTCCCTTGACGGTCGCGCCGGTGCGCTTGGCGGTCTCCACGATCTCGCGCGCCGAGCTGTCGATCAGGCGATGGTCGAACGCCTTCAAGCGGATACGGATGTTCTGATTGGCCATTGCCTGTGACTCCAGCGCTGGATAGCGGAAAACCGTTTGCTTACTTCAGGATCTTCGTCACGACGCCGGCGCCGACGGTTTTGCCGCCCTCGCGGATCGCAAAGCGCAGCCCATCTTCCATGGCGATCGGGCTGATCAACTCGATCGTCATCTTGATGTTGTCCCCGGGCATGACCATCTCC
>DASWUP010000249.1:0-12485 GCA_036401635.1 Steroidobacteraceae bacterium | reverse complement strand
CCCTGGAACCAGGATATTTCGCTGGCGCCGGGGCGTCGCTTGGAGCTGCTGGGTGCGGCTATGTCGTCGCGCGCGCGCGTGGAGGTCGCGGTGTTCTGCATGAGGGCGGACTGTGGGCCGGGAACGGGTTTCGGCCTGTTGTTCGGGCAGCCGCCGAGCGCAATCGCAGCAATAACGACCGCAGCCGTGATCAAAAGCGACCTCATGGCAGGACCCTCTTGCCATCGCTGTGGGCAACGTTAGCATGACCCTCCCGCTACGGATACGCCGGTAAGGAGATCGAGATGAAGCTGTACTATTTTCAGGGTGCCTGTTCGCTGGCGTCGAATATCGCACTGCGTGAGGCGGGACTGAAGTTCGAGCTGGTCAAGGTGAACCGGCACACCAAGAAGACCGCCGACGGCCTGGATTACAAGGAGGTGAATCCCAAGGGTTACGTGCCGGCGCTTACGCTCGACAACGGCGAGGTGTTGACTGAGAACGTCACAGTGTTGCAGTACATCGCCGACCGCAATCCCGCCGCCAAGCTCGCGCCGGCCGCCGGCACCATGGAGCGCTACCGCCTGATGGAATGGCTGAGCTTCATCAACTCGGAAGTGCACAAGGGGTTTTCTCCCTTGTTCCGCGAGGATGCGCCGGAAGACACCAAGCAGTATGCCCGCACCAACCTGGCGACCCGTTTTGAGTATCTGCAGCGCGCCCTGGGAGCGAAGAGCTTCTTGATGGGCGAACAGTTCACCGTCGCCGACGCCTACCTGTTCACCGTGCTGAGCTGGGGCGGCCATGTCAATCTTGACATCGGCAAATGGCCGCAGCTGCAGCGCTTCGTCGAACGCGTGGGTGCGCGGCCGCACGTCATCGCGGCACGCAAGTCCGAGGGCCTGGAGAAATAGCGCTCGAGTACGCGGCGGCCTGGCGGTGGATGTTACCATCGGCAGCGTGCAGGGTTTGCACGTGAGAGGATGCAATGGCTACCAAACTCAACAAACAGCTTAAGCGCGAGATTGACGTGGATGGCAAGCCCTACATGGTCACGCTCTCGCCAGAGGGACTGAAGCTTACCGAGAAGGGCAAACGCCTGGGACGTGAGCTTACCTGGAAGGACCTCGTCACCGGGGATGCCGCTCTATCCGCGGCTCTCAACGCGTCCCTCGGCCAGGGGAGTTAGGGATCCGGCAGCGATGACTCAGGAGAGCCTGCGGGAGCTGCTCGCCCGGGTGCACGAGCGCCTGAGCGCGAGCGGTTCGCTCGATCGCGAGTCGCGAGCGCTGCTCGGCACCGTGATGCGCGACATCGAACGGGCGCTGGCACCCGCCGCACAGACGGCACCGGGCCCGGCGGCCCTGGCTCCCGCAGCGGCGCACGCTCCGCGACTGGAATCCCTCGCGGTGCAATTCGAGGCGGGGCATCCGGCGCTCGCCGAGCTCCTGCGGCAGCTGATCGACGCCCTCGGCAAGGCCGGCATCTAGTTTGATTGGCTGAAAGTCGCCTGCGGCGCTTTCAGCGGACCAACCTCACCGCCGGGTTTGGCGGCGGGCGAAAAGCGTGGTTTTCGCCCGCGAAGCAAGCCGTTGGGGGGCGCACTGCTTCGACGCTTTGTGCTCAGTCATCCATCAGGAAGCTGCGCAGCTGCTCGCTGCGGCTCGGGTGACGCAGCTTGCGCAGCGCCTTGGCCTCGATCTGACGGATGCGCTCGCGGGTGACGTCGAACTGCTTGCCGACTTCCTCGAGAGTATGGTCGGTGTTCATGTCGATGCCGAAGCGCATGCGCAGCACCTTCGCCTCGCGCGGCGTGAGTTGCGCCAGCACCGAGTGGGTGGTCTCGCGCAGCGACTCCATCGTGGCCTGATCGATCGGTGAGGCCACCGAGGTGTCTTCGATGAAGTCGCCCAGATGCGAGTCCTCGTCGTCGCCGATGGGCGTCTCCATGGAGATCGGCTCTTTGGCGATCTTGAGAACCTTGCGCACCTTGTCCTCGGGCATCTCCATGCGTACCGCCAGCTCCTCCGGCGTGGGTTCGCGGCCCATTTCCTGCAGCATCTGCCGCGAAATGCGGTTCAGCTTGTTGATGGTCTCGATCATGTGCACCGGGATGCGGATGGTGCGCGCCTGGTCGGCGATCGAGCGCGTGATCGCCTGGCGGATCCACCAGGTCGCGTAGGTGCTGAACTTGTAGCCGCGGCGGTACTCGAACTTGTCCACCGCCTTCATGAGGCCGATGTTGCCTTCCTGGATGAGATCCAGGAACTGCAGGCCGCGGTTGGTGTACTTCTTGGCGATGGAAATGACCAGTCGCAGGTTTGCCTCGACCATTTCCTTCTTGGCGCGGCGCGCCTTGGCCTCACCGATCGACACGTCGCGGTTGACTTCCTTGACGTCGTTGATCGAGAGGTGATAGCCGCCTTCGAGCTGCTCGAGCTTCTTCTGCCGCCGTTCGATCTCGTCCTTGAACTTGGCAAGCGGGGCGGAGTATTTCTTGCCGCTCTTGACGTGTCGCGCCAGCCAGCGCGAGTTGGTCTCGTTCTTCGGGAACGAGGCGATGAAGTCCTTGCGCGGCATGCCGGCGTCGCGCACCGCGATGATCATGATCTCCTTCTCGAGCTGGCGAACCTCCGCTACGTGCGTGCGCAGGTTGAGAATCAGCGCATCGAACATGCGCGGCGACAGGCGCAGCTCCATGAATTCATCCGCCAGCTTCTTGCGCTGACGCAGCGTCTTGGGATCGCGCGCGCCGAGCTTGGCGATCGATCCGAGCACCTGGGCGTGCAGCTTCGCGATCAAGCCGAAGCGCGCCGCGGCTTCCGCGGGATCGGGGCCGGTGTCGATGGCTTCCTCTTCGCTGTCGCCTTCCTCCTCGCCTTCTTCCTCGTCGTCGCTCTTTTCTTCCGCCGCAACCAGCTCCACCTTGGTGGGGTTCTGCGGCTGTGCGATGACATCCGGCGCGTTCGGATCGATGAAGCCGACGATCACATCGACCAGGCGCGCCTGGCCCGCCTTCACCGGCTCGTAGGCCCGCAGCAGGAAGTCATAGGTGGGCGGGTACATGGCGAGCGCGCTGCGCACCGCATCCAGACCCTCCTCGATGCGCTTGGCGATGCGGATTTCGCCCTCGCGCGTGAGCAGCTCCACGGTTCCCATCTCGCGCATGTACATGCGCACGGGGTCGGTAGTGCGGCCGAGCTCGGCGTCGAGCGCCGCGAGCGCCGCCGCCGCTTCCTCGATGGCCTCTTCGTCCGCAGGGGCGGAAGGCTCGGTGGCGAGCAGCGACTCGGTATCCGGTGCCTTCTCGTACACCGGGATGCCCATGTCGTTAATGGTGTTGACGATGTCTTCGATCTGCTCCGGGTCGACGATTTCCGAGGGCAGGTGATCGTTGACCTGGGCGTAGGTCAGGTAGCCCTGCTCCTTGCCGCGCGCGATCAGGAGCTTCAGCTGCGACTGCCGGTCTTCCGGCATGACTGGAACTCGACGCTCGATGCCGAGCGGGCGCTTCTCGGCCGCGAGCTTGCCGCCGGCACTGCGGGCATCGGCGGGGCGCGCGCCGTCGTTCACCCTGCTGTGCGCGACCGCCGGGCGAGCGCCGGCCGCCTTCTTCGCCGCCGCGACACCTCTGGCGCGCTCCTTCTCGCGCAGGCTCGCCACGCCGGCGATCGCCTTGTCGGCGGCGGGCGATTTCGCGGGCTTGCCTGATTGAGCGGACGGACGCTTTTTGTGTGCAGTGTGAGGCTTGTGCTTGCGTGTCATGTGTCGGGGTGCGCTGGGGGCGGATTTACCCTATGTGCTGCCCGGGACGGAGCGCCTCAAGGGGTGCCAAGGTAAAGCGGGTAAGTTTATTTGACAGCGATGAAATCACCAAATGCAAAACTAGCCTCCGCGCGCATCGCGGCGGGTGAGTCCCAAGATAAGTCTTTGAAATTCCTCAAGTTCATGAGGTGCCAAATTGCCCGTTCGGCTCTTGGTTTCGAGGGCCTCCAGGCGCCGTCCGGCTGCCGCCTCCGCGAGTTTCGCGAGCCCGGCACGAAGCTCGCCCGCGGCGGCGGCGGCATCCGTAATAACTTCCTCGCGCTCGAGGAGTTTCTGCAGCGCTTCGCCCCCTTCCCGATCCGTCCAGCGCTGGATGACCTGGGCCGAGATCTGCGCCGGCTGCTCGCGCAGGTTGTCGAGCAGGTCACGCAGCAGACCGATGCCCGGTTCCTCGCTCGCATCAAGTCCGGCGCGCTCCGCGAGGCTCACTTCACCCGCGATCCCCGGGTAGTGCAGCAGCCTCACGATCGCCTGCCGCACCAGACTGCCGCGTCCGGCCCCGGTCGCGGTACGTGCGCGCCTGCGCCGGGAGGGCGCCGCCGGCGCCGCGCTCGTCGGCATGATGTTGCGCCCGGAAGTCCACAGCTCCTGCAGGCGCTGCGGGGCGAGGCCCACGACCTCCGCGAGCCGCTCGAGCAGCAACTCGCGGTAGACACCTTGCGGGACTCTGGCGAACAGCGGCCGCGCATTTTCCGCAAAGCGCGCCCGTCCGTCGGCGTGCGAAAGCTCGCTCTGCTGCGACAACTCCTGCACCAGGTACTCCGACAGCGGCACGGCGCTCTGCAGGCGCTGCTCGAAGGCCTCGCGGCCTTCCGCGCCGACCAGCGTGTCGGGATCTTGGCCCTCCGGCAGGAACAGGAAGCGGATCTCGCGTCCTTCGCGCGCCTCGGGCAGCGCCTGCTGCAGCGCGCGCCATGCCGCGGCGCGCCCGGCGCGATCCCCGTCGAAGGCGAACACCACCGCGGGCACGAGGCGAAAGATGCGCCGGAAATGTTCGGGCGTGGTCGCGGTACCGAGCGTGGCCAGCGCGTAATCGACCCCCGCCTGATGTAGCCGCACGACATCCATATAGCCTTCGACTACAACCAACCGCGTGAGGTTGGGACGCGCGCGCCGTGTCTCGTAGATGCCGTACAGCTCTCGGCCCTTGTGGAACAACACCGTCTCGGGCGAATTGAGGTATTTCGGCTCCCCCGCATCGATGATGCGTCCGCCGAAGGCGATTACGCGGCCGCGCCCATCGCGGATGGGAAACATGATGCGGTCACGAAAGCGGTCGTAATGACGCTCGCCGTCGCGCACCTGGCCGCGCTCCCGCTCGACGATGAGGCCGGCGTCGGCGAGGCGCCTGCGGTCGGCGTCGGCGGCACCGAGGCTCCGCAACACCTCGTTCCACGAGTTCGGTGCGTAGCCGATCATGAAGCGCTCGATGGTTTCGGGCGCAAGTCCGCGCTGCGCGACGTAGTCGCGGGCGCGCGCATCGCGCGCCAGGCCCTGCGCGTAGAAGCGCGCGGCCCGCGCCATCAGTTCGAACAGCGGCTCATCGGCGCGCCGCGCACCGCTGTCGACGCCGCCCTCATGCGGCACTTCCAGCCCCAGGCGCGTGGCGAGCTCCTCGACCGCTTCCGGAAACGCCATATGGTCGTGATCCATGAGGAAGCTGAGCACCGTACCGTGCTTGCCGCAGCCGAAGCAGTGATAGAACTGCTTCTCGGGGCTCACCCAGAAGGACGGGGTCTTCTCGTTGTGAAACGGGCAGCAAGCCTTGTACTCGCGACCCGCCTTCTTCAGCTGCACGCGTGCGCCGATGAGCTCCACGATGTCGGCGCGGGCGATCAGCTCGTCGATGAAGTTCTGGGGGATGCGTCCCAAAGAAAAATCAGCCCAGTCTCTGCTTGATCCGCGCGCTGATCGCTCCCATGTCGGCGCGACCCTGGGCTTTCGGCTTCACGACCGCCATGACCTTGCCCATGTCCTTGATCGAGGCCGCGCCGGTCGCGGCAATCGCTTCGCCGATCAGCGCATCGATCTGCGCCTCGCTCATCTGCGCGGGCAGGTAGCCCTGCAGCACCGCGATCTCGGCGGTTTCCTTGGCCACCAGGTCGGCCCGTCCGCCGCTTTCAAACTGGGCGATGGACTCGCGGCGCTGCTTGATCATTTTCTCGAGGACCGCGAGCACCTGGCCGTCGTCGAGCGCGATGCGCTCGTCTACTTCGCGCTGCTTGATCGCGGCCAGCGCCAGGCGGATCGCCGCGAGTCGCTCTTTCTCGCCGGCCCGCATCGCACTCTTCATGTCCTCGGTGATGCGTTCCTTGAGGGCCATGGCGGTGCGCCGCGCCCCTAGCGCGAGCTGCGCATCCCGTCGCGGGACACGCGCTTCATGTGGCGCTTGATGGCGGCGGCCTTCTTGCGCTTGCGCTCCTGTGTGGGCTTTTCGTAGAACTCGCGCCGGCGCAGCTCGGTGAGAATTCCCGCCTTCTCGCAGGCGCGTTTGAAACGCCGCAACGCGGCATCGAAGTACTCGTTCTCACGAACACGAACGCTCGGCATCAAAACCTCAACTCATTGATCGGGATGGGAATCTCGCCTGACCGGCCGGCCTGCGAGAAAACCTGAGGCAAGCTGGGGGCGGGGGATTCTAAAGGAGCGTTGCGGAGAAGGCAAAAGCGCGGGGGGTTCGCAGGCTCAGGGGCCGATGCCGCGCGCGGCCGCCTGTTCTGCGATCTTGGGCTCCAGGGCGATCGCTGCGGCGAGGTCTGTCTGTCCCTCGGCGCCCTTGCCCTTGTGCAATTTCGCCAAGCCGCGGCCATATAGCGACCAGGCGATCTTCGGCTGCAGGCGCAGCGCAGCGTCGTAGTCCGCGATGGCCTTGTCGTAGTTGTTCTGCCGCAGGTACACGAGGCCCCGGCTGTCCAGGAAAGCCGCGGTGTTGGGTTTCAGTTTCAAGGCGGAATTGCAGTCTGCGAGCGCCTGTTCCAGCCCCTGGCCCATGAGCGCCCTGGCCCAGCAGCGCGAGTTGAGCGCGGAGGGCATGCTCAGGTCATCGCGCGGGTGCGAGTCGATCCACTTCGAATACTGAACCACGGCAGCTGCGGGCTGCTCGGCGTACTCGTACAGGCGACCGATGCGCATGTGCACGGCGGCATCTTTCGGTGCCGCGCGATCCGCAGCCTCCAGATCCGCGATTAGCGCGTCCCCGGAATCATGGCGGTTGGCGCGCAGACTGACACGGGCCACGAGGGCGTCCACATTGTCGGGCTTGAGTTTGATGGCTTGATCGAAATCGGTCAGTGCCATATCGGCCTGCGTGTTGCTCCAGCGCGCGATGCCTCGCTCGTAGAAAAAACTGGATTCGGTCGGCGCGAGCTCGCAGGCACGCGTGAGATCCGCGATGGCGCTCTGGTAGTCATGGCGCGCCGTGGAAGCCGCGCCGCGTCGAGCGTAGCCTGCGGCGTCGGTCGGCTGATCGAGTAGGGCGGCCGCCGTCTCGGCCGCCTTGGATTCTCCGGCCACCGGCGCCCCGAGGTCAGGCTGCGCATCGGCTGCGGATGCCGGAGCGCGCGCGGTTGCGAGGTTGAATACCGGGCCGCCGTTGTAAGTGAAGTACAGCTTGCGCTGGCTGCTGGCCACGTAGACGCGGTGGGACAGAAAGAAGTCGGCGCCGATCAGCATGTCAGCGCCCACCAGCTCGACGGTGCCGAAGCGCAGCCGCGCGTGCTTGATCTCCTCGTCGCCGATCTTGAAACTCGCGAAGGGCGCGATCCAGCTCTGTGCAACCTTGTGGCCAATGCCCGACCCCAGTCCCCCGGGTTCGACTCCTTCGCTGTTGGGGGTGATGCCCGCATGTTTGGCGGCGTCAAGCGTCAGGACCGAGGTGGCAGCGCCGGTGTCGAACACCACCCGGATCTTGGTGCCGTTGAGGTAGGCGATCGCCTTGGTGTGCGGTTCGCGCGCGGTCGCGAAATCGATATCGATGACCGAATAGGGTTTGTCGGCGGCACTTGCCCAGTAGGCGAGCGGAGTGTCCTTGCAATCCTTGGGACGCACGAGGCGGATCACCCCATTCGCCAGGTCGTACTCAACATCCGCGAGCCGGAACACGTTCTGTCCCAGAAGGCCCGCCGCGCCATCGCCCCAGGCACTGCCGGCGACGACGAACGGCACGTCCGGAACCGTCATGCCGATGATCGTGAATGTCTTGGCCCGAGCGACTTGTGCGTGCTCGGTGCCGCCGACTCCCCATACAAGCAGGTCGTGAACCGAAGAGTCCGGCCGCATCTGGAATTCCCTGACCGCCGCCGGCCCAACAAAACTGAAAAACGCTCCGCTGTCCGCGATGAACATAGCGTCCCGGCCGTTGATCTGTGCGTGCACCAACGGCCGCAGGTCGCGCATCGTGACCGCAAGCTCCGGCTGCATACGAACGATGGTGCACTTGCCGGCGTAGGCTGCGGGTGTCGCCAGGAGTAGCAGGGCGAACAGCAGGAGACTCAGCGCCGGCGCGCCGCGGCGTGCCGCGCCAGGTGCGCTCGTCCGAATCGCGCAGCCAGCCGCACCTTTGTTTGTCTTGATTTTGTGCACGTGCCCTGCAGCAAGGCCGTCTTGAGCTCAGACTATAGCATCAGGCATGCGGAACTAAGCCGATCAGCGATCCACTATGTCAACTGCGATAGAGTTCTTGCCATGCGTGTGCTCGCTCTCGAGTCTTCCTGCGATGAAAGCGCCGCCGCGGTGCTCGACGCGCGCGCCGGGCTGCTCGCGCACGAGCTCTTCAGCCAAGTGGAGCTGCATCGCGCCTACGGGGGCGTCGTGCCCGAGCTGGCCTCACGCGACCATGTCCGGCGCCTGCTGCCGCTGGTGCGCCGCGCGCTGGAGCGGGCGGGGACCGACCCCAGGGACATTCACGGGCTGGCCTACACCGCCGGCCCGGGCCTCATCGGGGCCTTGCTCACCGGAGCGTCGCTGGCGCGCAGTCTTGCCTACGCGTGGGGCGTGCCGGCCATCGGCGTGCACCACCTCGAAGGACATCTGCTGGCGCCGCTCCTGGAACCGGATCCACCCCCGTTCCCGCACCTGGCGCTGCTGGTCTCCGGCGGGCACACCCTGCTGATCGAGGTGTCCGGCGTGGGAGGCTACCGCGTGTTGGGCGCCAGCCGGGACGATGCGGCCGGAGAGGCCTTCGACAAGACTGCGAAGCTCCTGGGGTTGCCGTATCCCGGCGGCCCGCAACTCGCGCAGCTGGCCGAGCGCGGCACCGCCGGCGCCTTCAACTTCCCGCGACCCATGCTCGAGCGCGCTGGGCTCGAGTTCAGCTTCTCGGGGCTCAAGACCGCGGTGCGGCAGGCGCTGCGCGGCCGGTCGCTGACGGATGCGCTGCGGGCGGACGTGGCGCGCGGCGTGCAGGAGGCCATCGTCGAAACGCTCACCGCCAAGGCACTGCGGGCGCTTGAGTACACCGGGCTCACCGTGCTGGTGGTGTCGGGTGGTGTGAGCGCCAATCGCTGTTTGCGCGAGCGGCTCACCGCGGCCGCAGGCAGCCACGGGGCTCGCGTGTACTATCCACGCATCGAGTTCTCCACCGACAACGCGGCGATGATTGCCGTGGCCGGCCTGGCGCGTCTGCAGGCCGGCCAGCACGACAGCCTCGCCATCCAGGCGCGCGCGCGCTGGCCGCTCGAGTCGCTGTCTGCGTTGATGCCGACATGAACGATCCTCGCCAAACCGCTGACCGGATTTTTCTGCATGGTCTGACCACCGAGTGCATCATCGGATTCATCGACTGGGAGCGCCGCGTCAAGCAGACCGTGGTTCTCGACATCGAGTTGCCGGTGGACTGCCGGCGCGCGGCGGTCAGCGACGAAGTGGCCGACACGCTCGACTACAAGAAGGTGGCGAAGCGAGTGCTGGCGTTCGTCGAAGCTTCCGAATTCAGACTCGTCGAGACCCTCGCGCACCGCGTGGCGCTGCTCATTCTCGAGGAGTTCCCCGTCGAATGGGTGCGCATCTCGCTCAACAAGCCCGGCGCCATCCGCAATTCGCGCGATGTCGGCGTGCTGATCGAGCGTGCGCGCGCAGACCTTGCCCCCGGCACCATGCCAGCGGCCGGTCGGACCTGACACGGTGCCCGAGGTTTATGTCGCCGCCGGCAGCAACGTCGCGCCCGAGCGCAATCTCGCCCGGGCGGTGGCCGAGCTCGCTCGCGAGTTTCCCGGTGCGCGCTTCTCGCCCTGGTACCGCAACCGCGCCGTGGGCTTCGAGGGCGATGACTTCATCAATCTGGTCGCCGGGTTCAGCACCGTGCTGCCGGTGCGCCAGGTGCTCACGCGGCTGCAAGCGATCGAGGTCCGGTGCGGGCGGCCGCCCGCGGCGCCGCGCTGGGCGCCACGCTCGATGGACCTGGACGTGCTGCTGTACGGGGATCTCGTCTGCGATGAGCCGGGACTGAAGCTGCCGCGCCCGGACTTGCTGAAGCGCGCCTACATGTTGGGGCCGCTCGCGGTGCTGGCGCCACAGCTGATGCATCCGACCGCGCACCACACCATTGCGGAGCTGTGGCGGCGTTTCGATCAGGCGCAGCACCCGCTCGAGCCGGTGCAGCCCGCTTAGGGCACCCTTAACGCCAGGACCCCGTCCGTGCTACCAGCCGATGCTGCGACCGCCGTCCACCGAGAGGACCTGGCCCGTCACGTAGGGGGCTTCGGTGGCGAAGAACAGGCAGGCGCGCGCGACATCCGCCGGGGAGCCGGGGCGCTTGAGGGCGGTGCGGGCCGTGATCTTTTCCTGCAGCCCCGGATCGAGCCCGTCCTCCGGCCACATGACCGGTCCCGGCGCCACCGCGTTCACGCGCACGTGCGGGCCGAGCTCGCGCGCGAGCGACTTGGTCAGCATGATGAGCCCGGCCTTGGCGATGCTGTACACCGGGTAGCGGCGCAGCGGTTTGATTCCGTGGATGTCCGCCAGATTGATAATGAGTCCGCGCGCCTCGTGCAGAGGCATCGCGGCGGCCTGTGCGAGAAACAGCGGCGCCTTGAGATTGGTGCCGACGAGATCGTCCCAGTCCATCTCGGTAATGTCGCCCACCGGGGTCGGATAGAACGTCGACGCATTGTTCACCAGGATATCCAGACCCCCGAAAGCCCCCGTGGCGGCCGCCACCAGCGCCGGCAGCTGTGCGACCTGCAGCAGGTCGCACTCCGCGAGCGCCGCGGAGCCGGGGCGCGAGTCGTTCAGCTCCCCGGCGAGGGCGGTGGCGTCGTCTGCCGAGCTGCGGTAGTGCAGCACCACATCCGCGCCCGCGGCGTGCAGCGCGCGCGCGATGCTGGCGCCCACGCGCCGCGCCGCGCCGGTCACGAGCACGGTCTTGCCGGTGAGCGCGCTGCCCGCGCTCACCACCCCGGGGTCGGTCTCAGGTGTTTCGTGCGCCATGGGGCGCGATTATGACTGCATCCGACGCATGCTCAATCCTGCCGCCGATGTCCCCCGAGGAAGCGCGCCACAGCGCCCGCGTCACGGCGCTGATTCGCGCTGAAATGGCTGCCGCCGGGGGGTGGCTGAGCTTCGAGCGCTTCATGGAGCTGGCACTTTATGCCCCGGGGCTCGGGTACTACAGCGCGGGCAGTTGCAAAATCGGCGCAGGCGGGGACTTTGTCACAGCGCCGGAGGTGTCGGACCTCTTCAGCCGCTGCCTGGCGCGCCAGTGCGCGCAGGTGCTCGCCGTCACGGGCGGGGAGATCCTGGAGCTCGGCGCCGGCACCGGGCGCATGGCGGCGGCGCTGCTCATCGAGCTGGCAGCGTTAGGGACGCTGCCGCAGCGCTACGGGATTCTCGAAGTCAGCGCCGATCTCGCCGCGCGCCAGCGGGCGCTGCTCGCGCAGTTGCCGCAAGGATTGCGCGAGCGCGTGACGTGGCTCGAGCGCCTGCCCGGTGAGGCGCTCGATGGCCTGATCCTTGCGAACGAGGTCGCGGACGCGTTGCCGTGCCGGCGCTTCACGTGCCGCGCAGGCGGCATACGCGAGTTGGGGGTCTCCCCTGGGGAGGGCGCCGGCGATGCGGCAAGCGCATTCCGTGACCAGTATGCGGCGGCTGATGCAGCCCTCGCGGGTGCGTACCGGGAGCTGCGCACCGGCTTGCCGGCTGCGCTGCCGGAGGGCTACACGTCCGAAGTCTGCCTGCGCGTCGCCCCCTGGATCGCATCCCTCAGCGAGTGTCTCGGGCGCGGCGCGCTCCTCGTGTGCGACTACGGGCTGCCGCGCCGCCATTACTATCATCGGCAGCGCGTGAGCGGCACGCTGCGCTGTCATTTCAAACAGCGCGCGCACGATGATCCGTACATCAACATCGGCGCGCAGGACATCACGGCGTGGGTCGACTTCACGCGGGTCGCCGAGGCCGCGCTCGCTGCCGGACTCACGGTCAGCGGCTTTGCGAGCCAGGCGGCGTTTCTTCTGGGCCTGGGGATCGAGGCTCTCGTGGCCGCAGCGGCGGACGATGCGCAGCGCGCGCGCCTCGCCGGTGAGGCACGCCGTCTCATCATGCCCGAAGAGATGGGCGAGGCGTTCAAGGTCATGGCGCTCACGCGCGGCTGTGACACTGCGCTCCAGGGCTTTGCGCTGCAGGACCTGCGTAACCTCCTGTGAGCGCGGTTAAGATGGCGCCCCACCGCGGACCTCGGCCAGTCTCTC
>DASWUP010000248.1:0-3164 GCA_036401635.1 Steroidobacteraceae bacterium | reverse complement strand
GTGGCGGTGCTCGTGGCCGTGATCGCCTGGGCCATGAAGCCCGGCAGTCAACCCGCGAGCGGGCCGGGTGGGAGAGGCCGGGGCGCAGGTGCCGGTGGGCCCATTCCGGTGCGGGCCGTGGCCGCGACCACGGGCAGTGTGGATGTCAGCGTCGATGCGCTCGGCACGGTGAGCGCGCTCAGCACCGCGACCATCCACAGCCGGGTCGACGGACCCCTTCTGCAGGTGCCGTTCCGCGAGGGGCAACTGGTCAAGGCCGGGGATGTGCTCGCACAGATCGACCCGAGCACTTTCAAATCGGCGCTCAACCAGGCCGAGGGGCAGCTCGCGAAGGATCAGGCCCAGCTCTCCGGCGCGCGCGTGGATCTTGAGCGCTACACCGGCCTGCTGGCGAAAGATTCCATCGCCAGGCAGACCGTCGATGCGCAGCGCTTCACGGTGCAGCAGCTCGAGGGCGCGGTACGAGCCGACAAGGCCGCGGTCGAGAACGCGCGGCTGCAGCTGAGCTTCACGCGCATCACCGCGCCGTTGGCCGGCCGTGCGGGCCTGCGCCAGGTCGATCCGGGCAACATGGTTCATGCCGGCGATACCAACGGGCTCGTGGTGCTGACGCAGATTCACCCGATCTACGTGGTGTTCGCGGTGCCCTCCGAGCATCTCGCGCAGATCTATCCGCACTGGAGCAAGGGCGAAGCACTGCGGGTCGAGGCGCTCAACCGCGACGGTAAGGTACTGGCGCAGGGCAGGCTCGCCGCCGTCGACAACCAGATCGACATCACCACCGGGACCATCAAGCTCAAGGCGCAGTTCGACAACACGGACGATGCGCTGTTTCCGGATCAGTTCGTGACTGCGAGGCTGCGCATGGAGACCGTGTCGGGGGCGACGCTGGTGCCGAGCGCAGCGGTGCAACGCGGAGCTCCGGGTACTTTTGTCTACGTCGTGAATGCCGACAACACGGTCAGCTTGCGCAGGATGACGCTCGGTCCTGCCAGCGGGGATCTGGTCTCGGTGCAGGATGGCGTGAAGCCCGGAGAAAGGGTCGTCATCGACGGACTGGACAAGCTGCGCGAGGGCGCTCAGGTCGCCCTGATCGCCGACAACACCCGAGGCGCTCTCCCCCCGGGCGCACCCGCGCAGACCCCCGCACAGCGCCCGCGTCGGCGCCCCCCCGGCGCGACGAGCGCGCCCGCGGCGGTGCCGCCAGTTGCGCCCGCCCGGACGACCTCGTGAACCCGTCGGCGATTTTCATCGAGCGCCCGGTCGCCACCTGGCTGCTCATGTTGTCGATTCTGCTGGCGGGCTTCGTCGGCTACCGGGCGCTCTCGGTCTCCGCGCTCCCGGAAGTCGACTACCCGACGATCCAGGTGACGACGCTCTATCCGGGCGCGAGCCCCGACGTGACGACATCCGCGATCACCGCGCCACTTGAGCGCCAGTTCGGTCAGATGCCGGGACTGTCGCAGATGACCTCTGCGAGCTCCGGCGGCGCCTCGCTGATCACGCTGCAGTTCTCGCTGGCGCTCTCGCTCGACACGGCCGAGCAGGAAGTGCAGGCCGCGATCAACGCCGCGAACTCGTTCCTGCCGACCGACCTGCCGATGCCACCGGTCTACAGCAAGGTCAATCCGGCGGACACGCCCGTCCTCACCCTCGCCGTCAGCTCCTCAACCCTGCCGCTCACCAAGGTCGAGGATCTGGTCGACACGCGCCTCGCCGCCAAGCTCTCCGAAGTAGCGGGCGTGGGCTTGGTGAGTCTGGGCGGAGGCCAGCGTCCCGCCATCCGCATCCAGGTGGACCCGATGGCACTCGCCGCGCACGGACTCGCACTCGAGGACGTGCGCACGGCGATCAGTACCGCCAACGTCAATCAGGCCAAGGGCAGCTTCGACGGCCCGCTGCGCGCCTCGACCATCGACGCCAACGACCAGCTCAAGTCCGCGGACGACTATCGCAACATCGTGCTCATGTACAAGAACGGCGCGCCGCTGCGGGTGTCGGACATTGCCGCCGTGGTCGATGAGGCCGAGAACGTGAAGCTCGCGGCCTGGGCCGCCGACCGGCAACAGCCGCAGCCCGCGCCCGCAATCATCGTCAACATCCAGCGCCAACCGGGCGCCAACGTCATCCAGACCGTGGATCGCCTCAAGGCGCTGCTGCCGCAGCTGCAGGCAAGTCTCCCCTCCTCGATCAACGTCGCAGTGCTCACCGACCGCACCGCCAGCGTCCGCGCCTCGATCGCGGACGTGGAGTTCGAGTTGCTGCTGGCGGTGGTCCTGGTGGTGCTGGTCATCTTCTTCTTCCTGCGCAGCGCTTCGGCCACCCTCATCCCGAGCATCGCGGTGCCGCTGTCGCTGGTGGGCACCTTCGGGGTCATGTACCTGGTCGGCTTCTCCATCAACAACCTCACGCTGATGGCGCTCACCATCGCGACCGGCTTCGTCGTCGACGATGCGATCGTGATGATCGAGAACATCTCGCGTCACGTGGAGGAAGGCACCGCGCGCCTCAAGGCGGCGTTCGAGGGCTCGCAGCAGATCGGCTTCACCATCATCAGCCTCACGGTGTCGCTGATCGCGGTGTTGATCCCGCTCTTGTTCATGGGGGATGTCATCGGGCGGCTGTTCCGCGAGTTCGCCATCACGCTCGCAGTGGCCATTCTCATCTCGGCGGTCGTATCGCTCACCTTTACGCCCATGATGTGCGCGCGGTTACTGAAGCCGCCGCGGCCGGAGCAGGAGGGCCCGGTGCTGCGCGCCGCCGGACGCGGGTTCGAGAGCCTCGCGGCGCATTACGCGCGCGCGCTCACCTGGGTGCTCGACCGTCAGCGCCTGACGCTGCTGGTGGCCGTCGGCACGCTGATCCTCACCGTGATCCTGTATGTCCTCATCCCCAAGGGCTTCTTCCCGCCCCAGGATACCGGCCTCATCCAGGGCATCACGGAGGCACCGCAGTCGGTGTCCTTCGCGGCCATGGCGCGCCGGCAGGAGTCCCTCGCGCAGGTGCTGCTGAAGGATCCGGCGGTGCAGAGCGTCTCCTCGTTCATCGGCGTGGACGGCGTCAACACGACGCTCAACAGCGGACGGCTCCTCATCGCGCTCGTGCCGAAGAGTCAGCGCAGCCTCGATGCCTCAGGCGTAATCCGCCGCCTGCAGCCGCCGCTC
>DASWUP010000247.1:0-26373 GCA_036401635.1 Steroidobacteraceae bacterium | reverse complement strand
TGCCGCGTTTCACGCTCGAGAAGTTTCCCGCCGCCAATGACCGGCTCACGACCCAGATGAAGTCGGTCGGCGAGGTCATGGCCATCGGCCGCACGTTCCAGGAATCGCTGCAGAAGGCGCTGCGCGGGCTCGAGACCGGTCTCGACGGACTGGTGCCGCAGCTGTCGATGCCGCTCACCGACGAGGGCCATGACCGCCTCGCGCATGAGCTGCGCGCGCCCGGGGCCAATCGTCTGCTGTACGTGGCGGACGCGTTTCGCGCCGGCTGGCCGGTGGCGCGCGTGGCCGAGCTCACGCACATCGACCCGTGGTTCCTGGCGCAGATCGAGGAGCTGGTGGGGCAGGAAGCGCAGGTGAGTGAGCAGGGTCTGGGGGCGCTCAGCGCCGAGCGCCTGCGCTTGCTCAAGCGCAAGGGTTTCTCCGACAGCCGCCTGGCGACACTGGTCGATATGCCGGAGAAGGCGATCCGCGACAAGCGTCAGGCGCTCGGCATCGCGCCCGTCTACAAGCGCGTCGACACCTGCGCGGCGGAGTTCGCCACCTCCACCGCTTATCTCTACTCGACCTACGAGGAGGAGTGCGAGGCGAATCCCACCGCGCGGCGCAAGATCATGATCCTGGGAGGCGGGCCGAACCGCATCGGCCAGGGCATCGAGTTCGACTATTGCTGCGTGCACGCCGCGCTGCAGCTGCGCGAGGACGGCTTTGAGACCATCATGGTCAACTGCAACCCCGAGACCGTCTCGACCGACTACGATACCTCCGACCGCCTGTACTTCGAGCCCCTCACGCTCGAGGACGTGCTCGAGATCCTCGCCAAGGAGCAGCCCGAAGGCGTCATCGTGCAATTCGGCGGCCAGACACCGCTCAAGCTGTCGCGGGCGCTGGAGGCGGCCGGCGCGCCGATCATCGGCACCTCGCCCGACTCGATCGACATCGCCGAGGACCGCGAGCGCTTCCAGACGCTGGTGCGCAATCTGGGACTCAAGCAACCCGCGAACGCCACGGCGCGCACCGAGGACCAGGCGGTGCGCCTGGCGCGCGAGGTCGGCTTTCCGCTCGTGGTACGCCCCTCGTACGTGCTCGGCGGACGCGCCATGGAGGTGGTGTTCAACGAGGACGACCTGCGCGCCTACATGACGCACGCCGTGCAGGTCTCGAACAACAGCCCGGTGCTGCTCGATCGCTTCCTCGATGTCGCCATCGAGGTGGACGTGGACGCGGTGTGCGACGGCGAGGACGTGCTGATCGGCGGCATCATGGAGCACATCGAGCAGGCCGGGGTGCACTCGGGTGATTCCGGCTGCTCGCTGCCGCCCAACAGTCTCACGCTCAAGATGCAGTCCGACCTGCGCGATCAGACCCGCAGGCTGGCGCGCGCGCTGAACGTGGTCGGGCTCATGAATGTGCAGTTTGCGATCCAGAGCGGGGTGATCTACGTCCTCGAGGTCAACCCGCGCGCCTCGCGCACCGTGCCGTTCGTCTCCAAGGCGACCGGGCTGCAGCTCGCCAAGATCGCCGCGCGCGTCATGACCGGGCGCAAGCTCAAGCAGCTGGTGGGCGCCGTGGAGCGCGTGCCCGGGTATTTCTCGGTGAAGGAGGCGGTGTTCCCGTTCATCAAGTTCCCCGAGGCCGACCCGATCCTGGGTCCGGAAATGAAGTCGACCGGCGAGGTCATGGGAACCGGGCGCACCTTCGGTGAGGCTTATGCCAAGGCACAGAGTGCCTCGGGGGTGGTGCTGCCGCGCCACGGTGTGTGCTTCATCAGCGTGCGCGATCGTGACAAGGGCCCGGCGGTGACCCTTGCCAGCAAGCTCATCGAGCGCGGTTTCGAGCTGGTGGCGACCGAGGGTACGGCGCGCGCCCTCGAGGAGGCGGGCATCGCCTGCGGCCGCGTGAACAAGGTGCGCGAAGGACGGCCACACATCGTCGACATGATCAAGAACGATGAAATCGACCTCATCGTCAACACGACCGAAGGCAAGCAGGCCATCCGCGAATCGAACTCGATTCGCCGTGAGGCCGTGCACCACCGCGTCACCTATTACACGACGCTCGCCGCGGGGCTCGCGACCTGCGAGGCGCTCGATCACCTCGACGAAGTCGAAGTGAACCGCTTGCAGGATCTGCACAACGAGGCCTTAAGCGCATGAAGCGCACTCCCATGACCCTGCGCGGCGCGGAGGCGCTGCGTGCCGAGCTCAAGCGGCTCAAGTACGAGACCCGGCCGAGCATCACCAAGGCGATCGCCGAGGCGCGCGGGCACGGGGACCTGTCCGAAAACGCCGAGTATCACGCCGCGCGCGAGCAGCAGGGATTCATCGAGGCCCGTATCAAGCAAATCGAGCATAAGCTCGCCAACGCCGAGGTCATCGAGCCCGACAAGCTTCCCAACACCGGCAAGGTGGTTTTCGGCGCGCTGGTGGAGCTGGAAGACCAGACCGACGGTACGCGGGTGGTGTACCAGGTGGTCGGCGAGGATGAGGCGGATATCCGCGCCGGACGCCTGTCGGTGACTTCGCCCATTGCGCGCGCACTGGTAGGCAAGTTGCAGGGCGAGATCGTGGACGTGGCCGCCCCCGGTGGTACGCGTTCGTACGAGATCGTCGCGGTGCGCTTCGCTTAAGCATCAACCGCGGCCGCACCCGTAAGGTATCCGGGTGAACCGGCGTTCCAAGAGCAGCAACAGGTGGCTGAAGGAGCACTTCTCGGATCCGTTCGTGCAACGGGCCCAGAGCGAGGGCTGGCGTTCACGCGCGGTGTTCAAGCTCGAGGAAATCGACCGCCGCGAGCATCTGCTGAAGCCCGGGCAGATCTGCCTCGATCTGGGAGCCGCCCCGGGAGCGTGGAGTCAGTACGCCCGCAGGCGAGTGGGGCGCAAGGGTCGGGTCGTCGCCACCGATATCCTGCCCATGCCCGAGCTTCCCGGGGTCGAGTTTGTGCAGGGCGACTTCCGCGCGCCGGAGCTTCTCAGTGAGCTCCTCAGGCTTCTGCCCGGCCGACAGGTGGACATCGTGCTTTCGGACATGGCCCCGAACCTCAGTGGGGTCGACGTCATCGATCAGCCGCGATCCATGCACCTGGCGGAGCTCGCGCTGCAGATCTGCGATCGCATCTTGAAGCCGGGCGGCGGCGCCCTGATCAAGGTATTCCAGGGCGCCGGTTTCCGCGAGCTGCTGCAGGCCGCGCGAGGCAACTTCGCTCGTGTGAAGCTGGTCAAACCCCTGGCATCGCGCTCGCGCAGCCCTGAGACGTATTTGCTGGCCATGCAGTTTCGCTTGGTGTAGGTTGTTTTTGAGCCCCCCGGACCACGCGGCTAAAGGACGGAAGCCTTTGAACGATCTGACAAAGAACATCCTGCTCTGGGTCGTCATCGTGATCGTGTTGCTGCTGGTGTTCAGCCGCTACATGCCGACCGGCGGGCAGCCCCAGGACATCCCGTACTCCACGTTGGTCGAAGACGTGAAGAACAATCGCGTCGAGTCGGTGATCCTGCAGGGCGAGATGATCTACGGGGTGCACAAGGACAAGTCGACCTTCAAGACCCGCAACCCCGAAACCGACTACACCGCGCTCCTCGGCACGCTGCTGAAGGCCAACGTGGTCGTCGATTCGCGTGAGCCCAAGCAGCCGAATTTCATCGGCCAGCTGCTGCTGCAGATGGCGCCGGCGCTGCTCTTGATATTGGTGTTCCTGTACATGCTGCGCCAGATGCAGGGGGCATCCGGCGGCCGCGGCGCCATGTCCTTCGGCAAGAGCCGCGCGCGCCTGCTGGGCGAGGATCAGGTGAACGTGACCTTCGCGGACGTCGCCGGCGTCGACGAAGCGAAGCAGGAAGTCGGCGAGATCGTCGACTTCCTCAAGGACCCGGGCAAGTTCCAGAAGCTCGGCGGCAAGATTCCCAAGGGCGTGCTGATGGTCGGTTCGCCCGGAACTGGCAAGACGCTGCTGGCGCGCGCCATTGCCGGTGAGGCCAAGGTGCCTTTCTTCACCATCTCCGGCTCCGACTTTGTCGAGATGTTCGTCGGCGTCGGCGCCTCGCGTGTGCGCGACATGTTCGAGCAGGCGAAGAAGCACGCCCCGTGCATCATCTTCATCGACGAGATCGACGCCGTCGGCCGGCACCGCGGTGCGGGCCTGGGTGGTGGTCACGACGAGCGCGAGCAGACGCTCAACCAGCTGCTGGTGGAGATGGACGGCTTCGAGGGCAACGAGGGCATCATCGTCATCGCCGCCACTAACCGTCCGGACGTACTCGACCCGGCGCTGCTGCGCCCGGGGCGCTTCGACCGCCAGGTCGTGGTGCCGCTGCCCGACGTGCGCGGCCGCGAACAGATTCTGCGCGTGCACATGCGCCGCGTGCCGCTGTCCGATGACGTGAAGCCTGGGCTGATCGCGCGCGGCACGCCCGGGTTCTCCGGCGCGGACCTCGCCAATCTCGTCAACGAGGCGGCGCTGTTCGCTGCGCGCGCCAATAAGCGCATCGTCGGGATGGAAGAGTTCGAGCGCGCCAAAGACAAGATCATGATGGGCACCGAGCGGCGTTCCATGGTGATGAGCGAGGCCGAGAAGCGCATGACGGCCTATCACGAGGCCGGTCACGCGATCGTCGGCATGACGGTCCCGGAGCACGACCCGGTGTACAAGGTCACGATCATTCCGCGTGGCCGGGCGCTGGGCGTCACGCAGTTCCTGCCCGAGCAGGACCGCTACAGCTTCTCCAAGCGCCGACTCGAAAGCGCCATCGCCACGCTGTTCGGCGGACGCATCGCCGAGGAACTGATCTTTGGACCCGAGTCGGTGACCACCGGCGCCTCGAACGACATCGAGCGCGCCACCGAGCTCGCACGCAACATGGTCACCAAGTGGGGTCTGTCGGACCGGCTCGGACCGCTCACCTACTCGGAGGAGACCGGCGAGGTGTTCCTCGGTCGCAGCGTCACGCAGCACAAGCAGGTCTCGGACGTGACCGCGCACGCCATCGACGAGGAAGTGCGCCGCGTCATCGAGGGCAACTACCAGCGTGCGCGCCAGGTCCTCACCAGCTCCCTCGATAAGCTGCATTCCCTGGCCGATGCGCTCATGAAGTACGAAACCATCGATGAGGAGCAGTTGAAGGACATCATGGCGGGCAAGACGCCCAAGCCGCCCCCGGGCTGGGACGAGACGCTATCCAACAAGCCGCCGCCGGCGCCGGCCGAGGGGCCGGCGGCGGGCGGACCGATACCGGCCGGCCAGCACTAGTTCCGTCCCCGCCACCTCCGCCGGTATTGCTGCGCTGCGCCGATAAGACGCTCGATCTGAGCCGTCCGGTGGTCATGGGGGTGCTGAACGTCACGCCCGATTCCTTCTCCGACGGCGGTCGCTTTTTCTCCCTGGAGGCGGCGGTCGAGCAGGGCGTGCGCATGGCCGGCGAAGGCGCCGCGCTCATCGATGTGGGCGGCGAGTCCACCCGTCCCGGCGCCGAGCCAGTCAGCGCGCCTGAGGAGCTGCGGCGCGTGATTCCCGTGATCGAGCGGCTGCGCGCGGCCACGAGCACCATCATCTCGGTCGACACCAGCAAGGCCGAGGTCATGCGGGCCGCCGGCGTCGCAGGGGCGGGGCTCATCAACGATGTACGCGCGCTGCGCGAGCCGGGCACGCTCGCCGCCGCCGTCGCGAGTGGCTGCGCGGTGTGCCTCATGCACATGCAGGGTGAGCCGCGCACCATGCAGCTTGCGCCGAGCTATGCGGATGTGGTGGGCGAGGTGCGGGCGTTTCTCGCCGCCCGCGTGGCGAGCAGCGTCGCCGCCGGGCTCCCCGCCGAGCGCCTCGTGGTCGATCCGGGATTCGGCTTTGGCAAGACTCTGGAGCACAATCTCACGCTGCTGCGCCGCCTGGGTGAGCTTGCGGCGGACGGACGGCCGGTGTTGGTTGGGTTATCGCGAAAATCAATGCTCGGCACACTCACGGGCCGGCCGGCCACCGAGCGCGTGTACGGCAGCGTGGCGCTGGCGGTGATCGCAGCGCTCAACGGTGCGCGCATCATTCGCGCTCATGACGTGGGAGCGACGGTTGAGGCTCTGAAGGTAGCCGCGACGGTTCAAGGGGGCGAGCCGCGTTAGCGGCGAGCGCCCGCCCACGGCGGGCCGGCACACGGCTCCAGGATGCTTGCGAGGACCTTACATGGCTCGACGTTACTTCGGCACCGATGGCGTGCGCGGCCGGGTGGGCGAGCACCCGATGACCGCGAACTTCGCGTTGCAGCTCGCCAGCGCCGCCGCCCGCGTGCTGGCGCCCGAGGGTGGCGGCACGGTCCTGATCGGCAAGGACACGCGTCTGTCGGGGTACATGTTCGAGTCCGCGCTGGAAGCGGGGTTCGTCGCCGCGGGCGTGAACGTCATCCTCATCGGGCCGTTACCGACTCCCGGCATCGCCTACATGACACGCCGCTTCAATTGCGATTTCGGAGTCGTGATCAGCGCTTCGCACAATCTCTATGACGACAACGGCATCAAGTTCTTCGACGCATCGGGGGGCAAACTCTCCGACGAGCTCGAAGAGCGCATCGAGGCCGAGCTCGAACAGCCGCCGCTGACGCGCACCTCACGCTATCTGGGCCGCGCCACCCGAGCCGACCGCATGCGCACCCATTACCAGGAGTTTTGCGCCTCGACGCTCCCGCCCGGTCTCGATCTGGCGGGACTGAAAATCGTGATCGACTGCGCCAATGGCGCCGCGTACAAGGTCGGCCCCCGCATCCTCGCCGATCTCGGCGCAGAGATCGTGCCGATTGGCTGCTCGCCCAACGGCAAGAACATCAATGACGGCTGCGGCTCGATGGCGCCGGATCTGCTGCAGCTCACGGTACCCGGAGTGCGCGCCAACGTGGGTCTCGGTCTGGATGGGGACGGCGACCGCCTGGTCATGGTCGATCATCTGGGGCGCATCGTCGACGGCGACCAGCTGCTGTACGTCATCGCACGCGCGCTCCAGGAGGCGGGCACGCTGCGCGGACCGGTCGTCGGCACCGTCATGAGTAACCTCGGTCTCGAGGTTGCCCTGCGCGCCGCGGGCATCGAATTCCGCCGCGCCGCGGTCGGTGACCGCTATGTGCTCGGGATGCTGCGTGAGACGCGCGGCGTACTGGGGGGCGAGACCTCCGGACATATCCTGTGCCTCGACAAGACGACCACCGGGGATGGCCTGGTGAGCGCACTGCAGGTGCTGGCGGTCATGAAACAAAGTGGCCGCCCGCTCGCGGAGCTTGCCTCCGGGATGCGCAAGTTTCCCCAGGTGCTGCTCAACGTGAAGGTGGCTGGGCGCTTCGACCCCAGCGGCGTGCCGGCGGTGCAGGAAGCCGTGGCGCGCATCGAGCGGCGCATGGCCGGGGAGGGCCGCGTCGTGCTGCGCCCCTCGGGCACCGAGCCGGTGATCCGCGTCATGGTCGAGGGCCGGGACGAAGGTGAGACGCGCGCCGCCGCCACCGAGCTCGCCGCCGTGGTCAGAGGCGTCGCCGGCTAAAGGCGCACTTGCGCGCACCCCAAAGCGAGGGGGTGCGCGCAAGCGTTGCGTCACCCCCCCTGCATCGCTATGATCCCGCGCCCTTTGACCAGCAGGCGGCCCATGCGCCCCGCTCGAGGTCGGTCCATGCGCCGTCCCATTGTTGCCGGAAACTGGAAGATGCACGGCTCGCGCACCGAGAATGCGCAGCTCATCGAGGAGCTTTTGGCTCGTTGCCCGGCGCAGCCGAGCGCGGCGTGCGTGGTGTGCCCGCCGTTCGTATATCTGCAGGAAATCGGCCGGATGTTGCGCGGCTCGGTGCTCAGTCTCGGCGGCCAGGATGTGTGCGCGGACGCGCAGGGCGCATTCACCGGTGAAGTCTCGGCCGGCATGCTCAAGGATGTGGGTTGCGAGTACGTCATCGTCGGTCACTCGGAGCGGCGCCTGTTGTATCGCGAGAGCAATGAGCTGATCGCGCGCAAGTTCGGCGCGGCGCACGCGAAGGGACTGGTGCCGATTTTGTGCGTCGGCGAGCAGCTGGCAGAGCGCGAGGCGGGGCGCAGCCACGAGATCGTCGCGCGCCAGCTCGATGTGGTGCTCGAGCTGTGCGGTGCCGGCGCGCTGGAACGGGCCGTGGTGGCCTACGAACCGGTGTGGGCGATCGGCACCGGTCGCACCGCCACGCCCGAGCAGGCGCAGGATGTGCACGCCTTCATCCGCGCCCGCATCGCGGCCCGGGATGCTAAAATTGCCCCCGCCACGCGCGTTCTTTATGGCGGCAGCGTCAAGGCCGGCAATGCGGCGGAACTGTTCGCAATGCCGGATGTCGACGGTGGCCTGATCGGTGGCGCCTCGCTCAAGGCGGATGAGTTCCTGACAATCCTGGCCGCTGCCGGCCCCGGATGAGTGAGTTTTCCCAATGTGGCGTTTGATTTTGACCATTGTGCAGTTGTTCTCTGCGGGAGCCATCATCGGCCTGGTGCTGCTTCAGCGCGGCAAGGGGGCGGAGGCTGGCGCCGGTTTCGGCGCGGGCGCTTCCGGCACGGTGTTCGGCGCGCGCGGTGCGACCACGGCGCTGTCGCGTGCCACCGCCATCTTCGCCGCGATCTTCATGATCAACAGCCTGGCGCTCGCCTACATGGGCACGCGCGCCGCCGAGGCTCCCAAGACGATCCTCGATGAGGCCAGCCCCAGCAAACCGGCACCAAGCGCGGGCACGCCCACGCCCGTGGCGCCGCCCGCCTCCGCACCGGCTAGCGCGCCCGCTTCCGCGCCCGCGCCGGCGCCGGCGCCGGCGCCGAAGTGAGGCAGGGCGCGCTGCTGCACAGTCTCCAGGTGTTGCCGACGTGGTGAAATTGGTAGACACACTAGCTTGAGGGGCTAGCGCCGCAAGGTGTGGGAGTTCGAATCTCCCCGTCGGCACCAAAAAGACTTACTGCGCTGCTACAATGCGCAGCTTAAGTGGGGGCAGGTCGCGGTTCGATCTGCCTTTTTTACGGGCGTTGCACAATGCTGTCGAACTACCTGCCGGTCCTGATTTTCCTGATCATTGCCACCGCCCTGGCGGTGGTCCTGCTGGTGCTTGGCACCGGCCTCGGGCGCTACTTCGCGCGCTTCCACGGTGATCGCGCCAAGCTCTCGCCTTACGAATGCGGCTTCGAGGCCTTCGAGGACAGCCGCGCGAAATTCGACGTGCGCTATTACCTGGTCGCGATCCTGTTCATCGTGTTCGATCTGGAGATCGCGTTTCTGTTTCCGTGGGCCGTTGCGCTTGGCAAGATCGGGCTCGCCGGCCTGATCGCGATGAGCATCTTCCTCGCGATTCTCGTCGTCGGGTTCATCTACGAGTGGAAGAAGGGAGCGCTCGAGTGGGACTAGCGGCCGAAGACCCGGAAGGTTTCGCGCAGCGCGGCTTCTTCACGACGCAGGTGGACAGCCTGGTCAACTGGGCGCGTACCGGCTCGCTGTGGCCGATGACCTTTGGACTGGCGTGTTGCGCGGTGGAAATGATGCACGCCGGGGCCTCGCGCTACGACCTCGATCGCTTCGGTGTCGTGTTCCGTGGCAGCCCGCGCCAGTCGGACGTCATGATCGTCGCCGGGACGCTGGTCAACAAGATGGCGCCGGCGCTGCGCAAGGTGTATGACCAGATGGCCGAGCCACGCTGGGTCATTTCGATGGGCTCATGTGCGAACGGCGGCGGCTACTACCATTATTCGTACGCCGTGGTGCGCGGCTGTGACCGCATCGTGCCGGTCGATGTGTACGTACCCGGTTGCCCGCCGACGGCCGAAGCACTGGTGTATGGCATCGTGCAGCTGCAGAAGAAGATTGCTCGCACCAGCACAATTGCCAGATAGCGCGAAGGAGTGGCACAACGCTTGAGCGAGCTTACCGAGGCTCTCGCCCTGAGGGTTGACGCGCAGCTTAGCGGCAGCGTGCGGCGCAGGCCCACGCTCGCGCATGAGCTGGCGTACGACACCGATGCCGGCTCGCTTGTCGGCGTGTGCCGCACGTTGCGCGATGCGCCGGAGCTGAAGTTCGAGATGCTCATGGATCTGGCAGGTGTCGATTACCTGCACTACGGTCGCGATGAGTGGCAGACCTCGAGCGCCACGCGCTCAGGTTTCAGCCGCGGGCGCGTGGCGCGCAGTGATACGCCCGACCCGGACGGCGCGGGCCGCTTTGCCGTGGTCTACAACCTGCTGTCCATCAGCCACAACCAGCGCCTGCGACTCACGGTGCAGTGCCCCGATTCCACCGAACCGGTGATCGATTCGCTGGTGCACGTGTGGGCGAGCGCCAACTGGTTCGAGCGCGAAGCGTTCGACCTGTTCGGCATACTGTTCCGCGGTCACCCGGATCTGCGCCGCATCCTCACCGACTACGGGTTCATTGGGCATCCGTTCCGTAAGGACTTTCCGCTCATCGGCAACGTCGAAGTGCAATACGACCCCGACAAGCAGCGGGTCGTGTACCGGCCGGTGAGCATCACACCCCGGGTGCTGGTGCCGAAGGTCATCCGCCATGACCATCGCTACGAACCTGCACTCAAAGATCCGCAGGCGCCGCGTTGATGGCCGCTACACCTTTATCCGAGATTCGCAACTACACCATGAACTTCGGGCCGCAGCATCCGGCCGCCCACGGCGTGCTGCGGCTGGTGCTGGAGATGGACGGCGAAGTGATCCAGAAGGCCGATCCGCACATCGGTCTGCTGCATCGCGGCACCGAGAAGCTGGCGGAATCCAAACCCTTCAACCAGTCGATCGGCTACATGGACCGGCTCGACTACGTATCCATGATGTGCAACGAGCATGCCTATGTACTCGCGATCGAGCGCCTGCTCGGCATCGAGCCGCCCGAGCGCGCGCAGTACATCCGCGTCATGTTCGATGAGATCACGCGCATCCTGAATCACCTCTTGTGGCTCGGCGCTCACGGGCTCGACATCGGTGCCATGACGGTGTTCCTGCTGTGTTTCAAGCAGCGCGAGGAACTGATGGACGTCTACGAGGCGGTATCGGGCACGCGCATGCATGCCACTTACTACCGCCCCGGCGGCGTGCACCGCGATCTGCCCGATGCGATGCCGAAGTACCAGGCTTCGAAATGGCATCCGCCGAAGCAAGTCGCGCGCATGAACGAGGCGCGTGCCGGCACCATGCTGGATTTCATCCAGGCGTTCACGGAAGCGTTTCCGTCCGCCATCGACGACTACGAGACGCTGCTCACCGACAACCGCATCTGGAAGCAGCGCACGGTCAACATCGGCGTGGTGTCGCCGGAGCGCGCCATGCAGCTCGGCTTCTCCGGTCCGATGCTGCGCGGCTCCGGGATAGCCTGGGATCTGCGCAAGAAACAGCCCTATGAGGTGTATGAGCGCATGGATTTCGATGTCCCGGTGGGTGTGAACGGCGACTGCTACGACCGCTACCTGGTGCGCGTCGAAGAGATGCGCCAGGCGAACCGCATCGTGCGTCAGTGCGTGGAGTGGCTGCGCGCGCATCCCGGAGCGGTGATGATCGAGGACAGCAAGGTGTGCCCGCCGCGGCGCGAGCACATGAAGGATGACATGGAATCCCTCATCCATCACTTCAAGCTCTTCACAGAAGGCTATGAAGTACCAGAAGGCGAAACCTACGCCGCGGTCGAAGCACCCAAGGGCGAGTTCGGCATCTACCTGGTATCCGACGGCGCCAACAAGCCGTATCGCCTCAAGTGCCGGGGGCCGAGCTTCCTGCATCTGGCGGCGCTGGAGGAAATGTGCCGCGGCCACATGCTCGCCGACGTGGTGGCCGTCATCGGCACTCAGGACATCGTGTTCGGGGAAGTCGACCGTTGAGCACCGAGCTTGGCAACGCCGCCTCTGGCGCCGCTGGGGCCGACGGCAAGCGGCAGCTGCTGTCCGAAGAGGTCCGCGCGGAAATCGATCACTGGGTCGCGAAGTTTCCGCCCGGACGGGCGCGCTCGGCGTGCGTCGCGGCACTGCGTGCGGCACAGGAGCAGAACCACGGCTTTCTCACCCCGCAGCTCATGGATGCGGTGGCGGAGTATCTGCAGCTGCCGCCAATCCAGGTGTACGAGGTCGCGAGCTTCTATTCGATGTTCGAAACCCATCCCTGCGGCCGCCATCACGTCAGCATCTGCACCAACATATCCTGCATGCTGAACGGCGCCGAGGAGCTGGTGGCGCATGCGAAAGCCAAGCTCGGCATCAAGCTGAACGAGAGTACGCCCGACGGCCGCATCTTCCTCAAGCAGGAGGAGGAGTGTCTCGCGGCCTGTACCGGGGCGCCGATGATGATGGTGGATCACGTGTTCCACGAGCACCTCACGCCCGCGGCGCTCGACAGCATTCTGGATGCTCTGAAATGAGCGCAGCCGCAGGCGCCTACGCTGACCGGATGAACCTGACGGTGTTCGAGCCACTGACGCTCGAGCGCTCCTGGACGCTCGCCACCTACCGCAGCATCGGCGGCTACCAGGTGTGGGAGCGGCTGCTGAAAGACAAGCCGCCGCGCGAAGAGATCATCGATGCGGTGAAGGCTTCCGGGCTGCGCGGCCGCGGCGGCGCCGGTTTTCCCACCGGCTTCAAGTGGAGCTTCATGCCGCGCAACTCGCCGGTGCAGAAGTACCTGGTGTGCAATTCCGATGAGAGCGAGCCCGGCACCTGCCACGATCGCGACATCCTGCGCTACAACCCGCACGCCCTCATCGAAGGGCTGGCGATTGCCGGCTACGCCACCAACTCCACGGTAGCCTACAACTACATCCGCGGCGAGTTCCTGGGTGAACCGGTGCCGCGCTTCGAGGCGGCGCTCGTGGAAGCCTATGCGGCGGGACTGCTCGGCAAGAACGTGCAGGGGAGCGGTGTCGACTTCGACCTGCACACCTTCATCGGCGCCGGCGCCTACATCTGCGGCGAGGAGACGGCGCTGCTCGACTCGCTCGAGGGCAAGCCCGGCAAGCCGCGCTTCAAGCCGCCGTTTCCGGCGAATTTCGGCCTGTACGGCGCGCCCACCACCATCAACAACACGCTGAGCTTCGCGTGCGTGCCGACCATCCTGCGCAAGGGTCCGGCGTGGTTCGCCGGCCTTGGGCCGCCGAACTCCGGCGGCAGTATGATTTACTCAGTCTCCGGCCATGTGCAGAAACCAGGCAACCTCGAGCTGCCGCTCGGTATCCCGTTCGCGGATCTGCTGGCGCTGTGCGGTGGGGTTCGCGGCGGGCGCAAACTAAAGGCGGTGATACCCGGTGGCTGCTCGGTGCCGGTGGTGCCGGGGGACATCATGCTCAAGACCAACATGGATTACGACTCGGTAAAGGCTGCCGGCTCGGCGCTCGGCACCGGCGCGGCCATCGTCATGGATGAGACCACCTGCATGGTGCGGGTGCTGGAGCGCATCTCGCGCTTCTACATGGCGGAGTCCTGCGGACAATGCACGCCGTGCCGCGAGGGCACCGGCTGGATGAACCGGCTGTTGAAGCGTGTGCTCGCAGGTGAGGCACGCCGCGAGGAGCTCGGACTGCTGCTCGATGTGGCGAACCGCATCGAGGGGCACACCATCTGTGCATTCGGCGACGCCTCTGCCTGGCCGGTGCAGAGTTTCCTCAAGCACTACCGGCACGAGTTTGAATACATGATCGATCACGGCGGGCGGAGCCTCGCGAGCGACCCACGCGGAGCGCAGGCGGCGTAAGTGCGCGCGCACGGACACTAAGCATGGCGGATGAGCTGGTCAACATCGAGATCGACGGCGTGGCGGTGAAGGCGCGCAAGGGCGAGATGCTCATTCGCATCACCGATGCGCACGGTGCCTATGTGCCGCGCTTCTGCTATCACGACAAGCTGTCGATCGCGGCTAACTGCCGCATGTGCCTGGTGGAGGTGGAGAAAGCGCCCAAGCCGCTGCCGGCCTGCGCCACGCCGGTGATCGAGGGCATGAAGGTCTTCACCAAGTCCCCGCGCGCCATCGGCGCGCAACGCGCCAGCATGGAATTCCTGCTCATCAATCACCCGCTCGATTGCCCGATCTGCGACCAGGGCGGGGAGTGCGAGCTGCAGGACCTGGCGGTCGGCTTCGGGCGCGACATCTCCCGCTACCACGAGGGCAAGCGGGTGGTGCCGGACGAGCACCTGGGTCCGCTCATCGCCACCGATATGACGCGTTGCATCCATTGCACGCGCTGCATCCGCTTCACCGAGGAAATCGCCGGTATCCAGGAGCTGGGGATGATCGGCCGCGGCGAGCACATGAAGGTGCGCACTTATATAGAGAGCACCGTGAATCACGAGCTCTCCGGCAACGTCATCGACCTGTGCCCGGTGGGCGCGCTGGTCTCCAAGCCCTACCGCTTCAGCGCGCGCGCCTGGGAGATGACTTCCACGGCGCTGATTTCCCCGCACGACGGTGTGGGGACCAATCTGTTCGGCCACGTGCTGCGCGGCAAGCTGATGCGAGTCGTACCGCGCGAGAACGAGGCGATCAACGAGACCTGGATCGCCGACCGTGACCGCTTCAGCTACGAAGGCGTGTACAGCCCGGATCGCTTGGCAAGCCCGCGGCTGCGCCGCGGAGCAGCCTGGGTCGCGTGCGACTGGGAGAGCGCGCTCACGCAGGTCGCCGCGCAGCTGCCGCGCGCTGCGGATCTCGGTGTGCTGGTGAGTTCCTCGAGCACGCTCGAAGAGCTGTACCTGGCGGCGCGCATCGCGCGCGGGCTCGAGAGCCACAACGTCGATCACCGCCTGCGGCAGCGCGATTTCCGCGACCAGCAGGCGGACCCCGAGTTTCCCGCACTTGGCATGCGCATCGCCGAGGTCGATGCGCTGGATGCGCTGCTGGTCATCGGCGCGAACCTGCGCCGCGAAGTGCCCATTCTCGCGCATCGCGTGCGCAAGGCGGTGCTGCGCGGCGCGCAGGTAGCGATGCTGAACCCGGCGCGGTTCCCGTATCAGTTCCCGGTGAGGGCGTACCTGAGCTCGATGCCTGCGGATCTGGTGGCGGACCTGGCCGCGATCGTGGCCGCCGCGGCCGCCGCGGCGGGCAAGACGGTGCCCCGCCACCTCGCCGCGGTAGTGGGCGAGGCGCGCATCGCCGACGCACATCGCGCGGCCGCCCAGGTGCTGCTCTCCGGGCACAAGCGCGCGGTGTGGCTCGGCGCCCTGGCCGCGCGTCACGCCGCTTTCGCAGACCTGCGCGCGCTCGCCGCAGCGCTCGCGCAGATGAGCGGCGCATCTTTCGGGCAGCTGGCGGAAGGCGGCAACGCCGCGGGCGCCTACCTTGCGGGGGCGATCCCGCATCGCGAGGCGGGTGGCAAACCGGTGGCGCAACCGGGTCTCACCGCGCGCGACATGCTGCACAATCCGCTGCGGACCTACCTGTTGTTCGGCGGCCTCGAGCCCTCGATCGATGCGCTCGATCCCGAGAGCCTGCACACGCTGGCGAAGGCTGAGTTCGTCGTCGCGGTGACACCGTTCGCCAGCGAGGAGCTCAAGCGTGTGGCGCACCTCATGCTGCCGATGGGAACGTTTGCCGAGACCTCTGGCACGTATGTGAACTGCGAGGGGCTGTGGCAAAGCCAGAGCGGGGCGGCAGTGCCGGTCGGCGAGGCGCGCCCTGGCTGGAAGGTGCTGCGCGTGCTCGGCAACCTGCTGGGCCTTCCGGGCTTCGATTACCAGTCTTCGGAGGACGTTCTGCGCGAGGTTCGCCAGGCATGCGAGGGAGTACGACACGCGGGCTACCAGGGCGCTCACGCGGTGAGCGCGGCCGCGGACACGGCGGGGGAGGTGGAGGCGGGTGCGCTCGTGGATGTCTCCATGTACCAGACGGATGCGCTGGTACGGCGCGCGCCCTCACTGCAGAAGACGCGTGAAGGCCGCACGCCGGCCGTGAATTACTGACCTAAGGGCGGAAAAAGTAGAGTGCTCGAGACGCTCGCAACCACCTGGCTGTCCCTGCCGGACTACGCACGCTCCACGGTATGGATACTGGTGATCACCGTGGCGCTGATCATTTGCGTGGCGCTGCTGACCCTGTGGGAGCGCAAAGTCATCGGCTGGATGCAGCTGCGCCGCGGACCGAACCGCGTACGCCTCTTCGGCCTGCTGCCGGGAGTGGGCCAGCCGTTCGCCGACGTAGTCAAGCTCCTCCTGAAGGAAGTCATCGTCCCGGCGAATTCCAACAAGTTCCTGTTCCGGCTCGCGCCCATCATCGCGCTGGTGCCGGCGTTCGCCGCCTGGGCGGTGATTCCGCTGTCGCCGACGGTAGTGGTGTCGAAGGCGGACGCGGGGCTGCTGTATCTGCTGTCCCTCACCTCGATGGGTGTGTACGGGGTCATCATCGCCGGCTGGGCGGCGAACTCGAAGTACGCGTTCCTGGGTGCGATGCGCTCCGCGGCGCAGATGGTCGCCTACGAGATCGCCATGGGCTTTGCGCTGGTCGGCGTGCTGATGGCCACCGGCAGCATGAATCTCGGTACCATCGTGCACACCCAGGAGGGCGGGATCGGTTCCTATAACTGGTTCTGGTTGTTCCCGCTGCTGGTGGTGTATTTCATCTCGGGGGTGGCGGAAACCAACCGCGCGCCATTCGACGTGGCCGAAGGCGAATCGGAGATCGTCGCCGGCTTTCATGTCGAGTATTCCGGTATGGCGTTCGCGCTGTTCTTCCTCGCCGAGTACGCCAACATGATCCTGATCTCGACCCTGACTGCGGTGTTGTTCTTCGGCGGCTGGCAGGGGCCGTTTCAGGGCTATCCGCTCCTGGGCGACACGTTCCTCGGACAGCCGAGTTTCCTGTGGCTGTTCCTCAAGGTGTTCTGCCTGGTGTTCCTGTTCCTGTGGTTCCGGGCGACCTTCCCGCGCTACCGCTACGACCAGATCATGCGGCTTGGCTGGAAGGCGCTGATCCCGGTGACCCTGGTGTGGATCGGCGTGGAAATGCTGTTGGCGGTGTACCGGATCGGGCCGTGGTCGCGCGCCTGGTTCCACTGACGAAAG
Organism: Steroidobacteraceae bacterium; assembly: GCA_036401635.1. Lineage (GTDB taxonomy): Bacteria > Pseudomonadota > Gammaproteobacteria > Steroidobacterales > Steroidobacteraceae > 13-2-20CM-66-19. The sequence continues at coordinate 9,389 of DASWUP010000247.1, read as the reverse complement.
CGCAGACGATGGCTGTGAATCCGCTCAAGACGTTCCTGCTGCCGGAGCTCCTCAAGGGGCTCATGGTCACGGCCCGCACCCTCCTCAGCAGGAAGTACACCCTCAACTATCCGGAGGAGAAGACGCCGCAGTCACCGCGCTTTCGCGGCTTGCACGCGCTGCGCCGCTACGCGAACGGCCAGGAACGCTGCATTGCCTGCAAGCTGTGCGAGGCGGTATGTCCGGCGGTGTGCATCACCATCGACTCGGATGTGGCGCCCGACGGCACGCGGCGCACCACGCGCTATGACATCGATCTGTTCAAGTGCATCTACTGCGGCTTCTGCGAGGAGGCCTGCCCGGTGGACGCCATCGTGCTGACGCGCATTTACGAATACCACATGGAACGCCGCGGCGAGAACATCATGAGCAAGGACAAGCTGCTGGCGGTCGGTGAACGCTACGAGACGATGATCGCCGCCGATCGGGCGGCGGACGCACCCTATCGATGAACACGCGCGTCAACACTTGCGCGCCGCAGCGCCGCCTATGCTGATCGAGGCGCTGTTCTACGTGTTCGGCGCCATCCTCATCGCCGCAGCGCTCGGTGTGATCAGCGCGCGCAACCCGGTGCTCTCGGCGCTGGCGCTGGTGATGTGCTTCATCACCTCGGCGGCGATCTGGCTGTTGATCGAGGCGGAGTTCCTCGCCGTGGTGCTGGTGCTGGTGTATGTCGGTGCGGTCATGGTGCTGTTCCTGTTCGTGGTCATGATGCTCGACATCAACCTGGCGGAGCTGCGCCAGGGATTCACCCGCTTTGCCTGGCTCGGCGGCCTGACGGCGCTGGCGGTGATCCTCGAGATCGTGGGGGTGGTGTGGGCGCGCGGCGGGCTCGGGATCGATGCCAGCCGGGGTGCGACCCCGCAGCCGCCCGGCTACAGCAACACGCTCGAGCTCGGGCGGGTGCTGTATACCCAGTACGCCTACCCGTTCGAGCTCGCGGCCATGCTGCTGCTGGTGGCGATCGTGGCCGCCATCGCGCTCACCCTGCGCCGCCGCTCGGGCCTGAAGCAGCAGAACATCAACCGGCAGGTGTCGGTGCGGCGCGCCGACCGGCTGCGGATCGTGAAAATGGCGCCGCAGAAGCGCACATGATCACGCTGGCGCAGTTGCTGACGTTGTCGGGGATCCTGTTCTCGCTGGCGGTTGCCGGCATCTTCCTCAACCGCAAGAACGTCATCCTGCTCTTGATGTGCGTGGAACTGCTGCTGCTCGCGGCGAACTTCAACTTCATCGCGTTCTCGCGCTATCTGAACGACCTGAACGGCCAGGTGTTCGTATTCTTCATCCTCACCGTGGCCGCGGCCGAGTCGGCGATCGGGCTCGCGATCCTCGTCGTGCTGTTCAGGGAACGGCGCAGCATCAACGTCGAAGACCTGAACACGCTGCAAGGCTGAGCGCGAGCATGAACCCCACCGCGTTGATCGCCATCCCGCTGCTGCCGCTCGTGGCCGCCGTCATCGCCGGCTTGTTTGGGCGCCTCATCGGGCGCGCCGGCGCGCATACCCTCACCTGTGCCGCGGTGGGGTTTTCCTGCGCGCTGTCGCTCACCGTGCTGAAGCAGATCTACTGGGACGGCGTCGCGGCGTACGACGCGCCGGTGTACACCTGGCTGATCAGCGACGGCATGCACATGGAGGTCGGCTTTCTCATTGACCGGCTCACCGCACTGATGATGGCGGTGGTGACGTTCGTGTCGCTGTGCGTGCACGTGTACACCATCGGCTACATGAGCGATGACCCCGGCTACACACGCTTCTTCAGCTACATCTCGCTGTTCACTTTCTCCATGCTCATGCTGGTCATGGCGAACAACTTCATGCAGTTGTTCTTCGGCTGGGAAGCGGTGGGCCTGGTGTCGTATCTGCTGATCGGCTTCTGGTACACGCGCCCGAGCGCGATCTTCGCCAATCTCAAGGCCTTCATCGTCAATCGCATCGGCGACTTCGGCTTCGTGCTGGGAATTGCCGGCATCGCCTACTTCACCCACTCGCTCGCCTATCGTGACGCGTTCGCCGCCGCCCCGCAGATCGCGCACGCGCTGGTGCTCCTGAGCGCCACGGGCGGCGTTCCGGCGCTGACGCTCATCTGCATCTGCCTGTTCATCGGCGCCATGGGCAAGTCGGCGCAGGTGCCGCTGCACGTATGGCTGCCCGACTCGATGGAGGGTCCGACACCCATCTCGGCGCTCATCCACGCGGCGACCATGGTGACGGCCGGGATCTTCATGGTGGCGCGCATGTCGCCGCTGTTCGAGTACTCCGATGCGGCGCTGTCGTTCGTGCTGGTGATCGGCGCCACCACGGCGTTCTTCATGGGCCTGCTCGGGGTGGTCAACAACGACATCAAGCGGGTGATCGCCTACTCGACACTCTCGCAGCTGGGCTACATGACCGTGGCGTTGGGCGTGTCCGCTTACGGCGCGGCGATCTTTCACCTCATGACCCACGCGTTCTTCAAGGCGCTGCTGTTCCTCGCGGCGGGCTCGGTCATCATCGCCCTGCACCACGAGCAGGACATGCGCCGCATGGGCGGGCTCGCGAAGTACATGCCCGTGACCGCCGTGACCTGCTGGATCGGGGCGCTGGCGCTCATCGGCACGCCGTTCTTTTCCGGCTTCTACTCCAAGGATGCGATCATCGAGGCGGTCGGCGAATCGCCCCGCTGGGGCGCGACCTATGCCTACTGGTGCGTGCTGTGCGGCGTATTCGTCACCGCGCTGTATACCTTCCGCATGCTGTTCCTGACGTTTCACGGGCCGGAGCGCTTTCGCGCCACGGCCGACACTCACGCCGCGCCCCCGGGCGAGCACGCCGCGCGCGTCCCTGAGGATCCCCGCGAGAGCCCGGCGGTGGTGACGCTGCCGCTCATCGCGCTCGCCATCCCGTCCGTCATCATCGGCGCGCTCACCGTGGGCCCGGTGCTGTTCGGCGGCTACTTCGGGCATTCGATCTTCGTGCTCACCGGGAACGACGTCAGCGGCGCGCGCGCAGCCGACTTCCGTGGTCCGGTGCAATTTGCACTGCACGGGCTGATGGCGCCGCCGTTCTGGTTCGCGCTCGCGGGCGTGGTCACGGCCTGGGCGTGCTTCCTGTGGCGGCCGATGTGGGCGCAGGCCGCGGCGCGCACCTTCGCCTGGCTGTACCGGCCCCTCACGCAGAAGTACTACTTCGACTGGTTCAACGAGCAGGTCCTGGCAGCGCTCACCCGGTTCATCGGCGTGGGCCTGTGGAAGGGGGGCGATGAAGGGCTGATCGACGGGCTGATGGTCAACGGCGGCGCGGCAAGCGTGGGTTGGTTCGGAGGCCTGGTGCGGCGCGTGCAGAGCGGTTACCTCTACAGTTACGCGTTCTGGATGGTGATCGGCCTGGCGGTGCTGCTGGGCTGGTTCCTGGCGCGCACCCGCTTCTAAGCGCAGCCACACAACATGCACGGCCTGCTGTCAATCCTCATCTGGCTGCCGATCCTTGCTGGCGTACTGATCGTGCTGCTCGGCGATCGCAACATCGTAGCCGGACGATGGCTGGCGCTCGCCGCATCACTGGCGACGCTGGCGCTGTCGGTGCCGCTGTGGAGCTCGTTTGATACCGGCACCGCAGCGCTGCAGTTCGTGGAGAAGCTGCCGTGGATTCCGCGTTTTGACGCCTGGTACGCGCTCGGGGTGGACGGTATCTCGCTGCCGCTGATCGTGCTCACCGCGTTCATGACCGTGCCGGTGGTGATCGCCGCCTGGACGGTGATCGAGACGCGCCCGGCGCAGTACTACGCCGCCTTCCTCATCATGGAAGGCCTGATGATCGGGGTGTTCTCCGCCAGCGACGCGCTGCTGTTCTATTTCTTCTGGGAGGCGATGCTGATTCCGATGTTCCTCATCATCGGCATCTGGGGCGGGCCGCGACGCGTGTACGCGACCATCAAGTTCTTCCTGTACACGTTCCTCGGCTCGGTGTTCATGCTGGCGGCGCTGATCTACATGTATGTGAAGGCCGGCAGCTATTCCATCGCCAGCCTGCAGGCGCTGCCACTCACGCTCATCGAGCAGCGCTGGATCTTCGTCGCGTTGCTGCTCGCCTTTGCGGTAAAGGTGCCGATGTTCCCGGTGCATACCTGGCTGCCGGACGCGCACGTCGAGGCGCCCACCGGTGGCTCGGTGATCCTGGCGGCCATCATGCTGAAGATGGGTGGTTACGGCTTTCTGCGCTTCAGCCTGCCCATTGTGCCGGACGCGAGCCGCGAGCTCGACCTGCTGGTGATCGCGCTGTCGCTGATCGCGGTGGTGTACATCGGCTTGGTCGCACTGGTGCAGCAGGACATGAAGAAGCTCATCGCCTACTCCTCGATTGCGCACATGGGTTTCGTGACGCTCGGGGCGTTTGTCATCTATGAGATCGTGCGCAACACCGGTAGCGTGCAGGGCGCCGGCATGGGCCTCGATGGCGCGATGGTGCAGATGGTCTCGCATGGGCTCATCTCCGGGGCACTGTTCCTGTGCGTCGGGGTACTGTACGACCGCGTGCACAGTCGGCAGATCGCCGACTACGGCGGCGTGATCAACACCATGCCGGCGTTCGCAGCGTTCATGGTGCTGTTCGCGCTCGCCAATACCGGCTTGCCCGGAACCTCCGGGTTCGTCGGGGAGTTCCTGGTGATCGTCGCCAGCTTCAGGGCGAGCTTCTGGTACTCGTTGCTGGCGGCGGTGACGCTGGTGCTGGGCGCCGCCTACACGCTGTGGCTGGTGAAGCGTGTGATATTCGGGCCGGTCGTAAGCCCGCGCGTTGCGGCGCTGCAGGATCTGAACAGCCGCGAATACATCGTGCTGACGGCGCTCGCACTGGCGGTGCTGGTGGTCGGGGTGTGGCCCGCGCCGCTGCTGAGAGTCATGCAGCCCTCCATCCAGCATCTGGTCAGCCAGGCGATCGCCACCAAGTTATAGGGCGCCAAGAACCGGCCATGGAACAAACTCTCCTACAGGGGTCCAGCCTCGCCCCGGCGGTGGCGGAGATCTGCCTGGCGGTGGCGATCTGCGTCATCCTGCTGGTGGACGTGTTCGCGGGCGAGAAGCGCCGCGCACTCACCCCTACGCTGACCCTGCTGGCGCTCGCAGTCGGCGCCGGCCTCACCGTGCAATACGGACACGTCACGCAGCGCACCGTGCTGTTCCACGGCATGTACGTTGCCGATGAGCTCGGTTTCGTGCTCAAGCTCGCCGCTTTTCTGTTCGTCGCGGTGGCGCTGCTGTATTCGCGCACCTATCTCGAGAACCGCAGCATCCTGCGCGGCGAGTACTACGTGCTCGCGCTCACGGCGCTCTTAGGGATCTTCGTGCTGGTGTCCGCCAACAGCCTGCTGACCGTGTACCTTGGGGTGGAGCTGCTCGCTTTGTCGGTGTACGCCATGGTGGCGTTCGACCGCGATTCGGGCATCGCAGCCGAGTCGGCCATGAAATATTTCGTGCTCGGCGCCATTGCCTCAGGAGCGCTGCTGTACGGCATGTCGCTGATCTATGGGCTGACCGGGACACTGGACCTCGGGCAGATCGAGGCGCGGCTGCGAGCGCCGTTCAGTATGGGCGTGATCCTCGGCCTTACGTTCATCGTGGTCGCGGTGGCTTTCAAGCTTGGGGCGGTGCCGTTTCACATGTGGCTGCCGGATGTGTACGAGGGCGCGCCCACCAGCGTGACGCTGTTCATCGGCACCGCACCGAAGATCGCCTATTTCGCGCTCACGCTGCGCCTGCTGGCGCAGAGTCTCGGCGGCACCGAGGCCGAGTGGTCGCAGATGCTGGCCGCGCTCGCGGTGCTGACGCTCGTCGTCGGCAACGTAGTCGCGATCGTGCAGACGAACCTCAAGCGCATGCTCGCCTACTCGACCATTGCCAACGTCGGCTTCATCGTGCTGGGGTTTGTCGCCGGCACGCCCGACGGCTACGCAGCGGCGCTCTACTACACCCTGGTGTACGTGCTGGTGGCACTGGGTTCCTTCGGCGTGATCCTGCTGGCAAGCCGCAAGGGCTTCGAGGCGGACCAGCTCGATGACTACAAGGGTCTGTACCGGCGCGATCCGCTGCTGGCGCTGGCCATGATGGTGCTGATGTTTTCGACCGCCGGGGTGCCGCCGTTCGTCGGCTTCTGGGCGAAGCTGCGGATCTTTCAGGTGCTGTGGGAAACCAACCACCTGTGGCTGGTACTCATCGCAGCCGCCATGTCGGTGGTGGGTGCCTACTACTACCTGCGCGTGATCAAGCTCATGTACTTCGATGAACCGGCGCCGCACCTGCTACCCGTCCAGGGTGCAGCGGGCGTGCGCCTGGCGCTGGGACTGAATGCCGCGGCGGTGCTGCTGCTGGGGCTGTTGCCCGGTCCGCTGCTGGACCTGTGCGCGCGGCTGATCCACTAAGTCAGGCGGAAGAAAGAGGTTGGAGATGAGAGTCGCTCTGCTGCACCCCGGGTCGCTTGCGCTGGTGGGCGCACTGCTGTTGGCGTTGGTCACGGCGCCGGCGCCGGCGCCGGCGCAGGCCAGGCCGCAATATCGCGTTGCCCATGATGTGCCCCTGCCGGGGGATGACGGCTGGGACTACCTCACGTTCGAGCCGGGTGGTCACCGGCTGTTCATCGCCCACGGTACGCGTGTGCAGGTCGTTGATACCGACAAGCTGGCGCTCGTAGGGGAGATCGCCGACACCCCGGGGGTGCATGGGATCGCGCTCGCGCCTGAGCTCGGCCGCGGCTACATCAGCGCCGGTCGGGCGGGCATGATCGTCGTCTTCGATCTGAAGACGCTCGCGCGGCTGAAGGAAATCAAGACCACCGGCGAAAACCCCGACGCCATCCTCTACGACGCCGCCACTCACCGCGTGTTCACCTTCAACGGGCGCGGGCGCAATGCGACCGCCGTCGATGCGAAGACTGACGAAGTCATCGGCACCATCGCGCTGGATGCAAAACCCGAGTTTGCGGTCTCGGACGCTTCCGGCCACATCTACGTGAACCTCGAGGACAAGAACAGCCTCGCGGTGATCGATCCGCGAAAGCTTGCCGTCACGTCGGTGTGGCCCATCGGCGGTTGCGAGGAGCCCTCCGGACTTGCGCTCGATGCCGCCGGGCGGCATCTGTTCCCGGTGTGCGCCAACAAGCTCATGGCGGTCATGGATGCCACTACGGGGCACGTGCTGGGCACCGCACCCATCGGCGAGGGGGTCGATGCGGCGGATTTCGATCCCGGCAGCCGCCTCGCGTTCGCATCGTGCGGCGAGGGCACACTCACGGTGATCAGGCAGAGCGACTCCGGTGCTCCGCAGCTCGCGCAGTCACTGCCGACGCGACACGGCGCTCGCACCATGGCGCTGGATACGCGCACCCACCGTATCTATCTGGTGACCGCGGATTTTGGCGCGGCGCCGGCGGCTACGCCCGAGCACCCGCATCCACGGCCGGCAATCCTGCCGGGCTCGTTCCGGCTGCTGGTGCTGGAGGCGCATTGATTGACACGCGTGCCTCGCAAGGACGACGCCCATGACGAGACCAGGACGCCGATGACCTTACGCACCTGGGGAATCGTAGCCGCCGCGCTGTGCGCTGCGCTGACGGCTCACGCGGCTGCCACCGTAGCAGCGCCGGGCAACCAAGCCGCTGACGCGCTCGCTCATGACATCCTCAAGGAGCTGATCGAGATCAACACCACCGACTCGGTCGGCAACGTGACGAGCGCGGCCGAGGCGATGGCGAAGCGCCTGCGCGATGCGGGCTTTGCGCCTGCGGACCTCGCAGTTCTCGGGCCAAGCGAGCGCAAGAAGAATTTGGTGCTGCGCCTGCACGGCACCGGCAAACACAAGCCCGTGCTGTTGATCGGACATCTGGATGTCGTGGAGGCGCGGCGCGAGGACTGGAGCAGCGATCCCTTCAAGCTCAGCGAGAAGGACGGCTTCTTCTACGGTCGGGGTACACTGGATATGAAGAGTCAGGATGCGATCATGGCGGCGGCACTGATCCGCATGAAACACGAGGGCTGGCACCCGGCGCGCGACGTGATCCTCGCGCTCACCGCGGACGAAGAGGCGGGCAGGGCCAACGGTGTGCAATGGCTTCTGAAGCACCACCGTGAGCTGGTGGATGCGGAATTCGTGCTCAACCAGGACGATTGGTCGGTGCCGACCGAGCACGGCACGCCGGTGTTCTTCAAGCTTGCGGCGACGGAAAAGATCTATGCGGACTATCAGCTGAGCGCTACCAACCCCGGCGGGCACAGCTCGGAGCCGGTTCCGGACAATGCCATCTATGCACTCGCCAGCGGCCTGACGCGGCTCGCGGCGTACGAGTTCCCATTCGAGCTCAACAACGTCACGCGTGAGTACTACGGGCGTATGGCGAGTATCGAGACCGGCCAGCGCTCCGCCGATATGCGCGCGATTCTGCACGACCGGCCCGATGCAGAGGCGATCAAGCGCCTATCGCGTGATTCCTATGACCACTCCATGATGCATACCACCTGCGTGGCGACGCGCCTGGAGGGCGGTCACGCGAACAATGCCCTGCCGCAGCGCGCCCAGGCGGTGGTGAACTGCCGGATCCTCCCCGGACATTCGCCCGAAGAAGTGCGCCACAGGCTCATCGGGGTACTGGCTGATTCCGCCATCACGGTGCGCTACATCGCAGCGGACGGCCAGGTGTTCGACAAGGCAACGGACGAGCGCGGATTTGCGCCGGCGCCGCTGCGAGGTGAAGTGATGGCGCCTCTGGATCAGCTGGTCGGGCGGCTGTGGCCGAACCTCAAGGTCGTGCCGGTGATGGAGGTGGGGGCTTCGGATGCCGTGTACACCAGCGCCGCGGGCCTTCCCACCTACACCTTCTCAGCCCTCAGCTACCAGCGCGGCGACGTGCGCGCCCATGGACGCGATGAGCGCGTCGGGGTCGCCTCGTTCTACAAGGCCAACGAGTTCTTCTACCGCTACCTGAAGTCGATCACCGCGCAATGAGCTGTCAGCGGCGCGTCAACCCGTGCTTATCTCACGACAGGCGCCGTGAGATCGCGATCACCCCGATCAGCACGATCGCGATGTTGAGGATCCACCACGCGAGCTGCTTGTGATCGCGCAGCATGCCCGCGGCGCCCCCGCCCCGGCCCGCGCCGGGAGTGCCGCCGGCACCGCTGAGGGCGATGCGCCCGCCGAGCACTTCGCGGATGCCATCGTGCGCGACGATGACCTCGAGCCTGGCATCGGTGCTGGTGTCGAGGCCCGTCAGCGGCACGAGCCAGGAGCCGTCCGCACGTGCCGTGGCGGTCTCGCTTTTGCCATCGACGGACACTGACAGCTCGGTCACCGGCAGCGGCGTCTGATCGGCCGTATGCCGCAC
>DASWUP010000246.1:0-1679 GCA_036401635.1 Steroidobacteraceae bacterium | reverse complement strand
TAATAACCGTCCTTCTGCGCGTGGCTGCCCTCCGGCGCGTGCGCGGGCAGCGCCTCGACGATCCCGTGCAGCTGCTGTTGGGAGCGCTCGTCGAGCTCGTCAAAGGAGCCCCAGCGGGTGCGGTCGGGCGGAATGTGATGGGCATCGATCCACAGGCCGTCGGCATAACGGTAGAAATCGTCTCCGGGCCTCACCGCGGTGTCGCGGGCGGTGAGATCCAGCCCCCAGACTCCGATCTGCGCGTGCGCCGCGGCGGGCGGCGCCGACGCCGGCGCCCGGGGCGGCGAGTGTGAGCAGCCAGCCAGCGCCACGGCCGCTGCCAGCGTCAGCCGGCGCGCGCCAACGCGCGTCAGCGTGTTGGTTACTCCTGCCATCAGTGACGCCACACGGCCAACGCGAACAACAGCCAGCCACCGATCCAGGCGAGCCCGCCCACGGGCGTGAGCAGACCGAGCGCGCGCGGGGCACCGAAGCTCAGGGCATAGAGGCTGCCCGAGAACAGCACCACCCCGGCCACGATGAGGGCCGCCGCAGCGCGCAGCGGCCCAGTATCGAGGCTGCGCAGTGCCAGACCGACGCCGACGAGTCCGAGGGCCTGAAAGAAGTGATAGCGCACGGCCGTGTCCCACAGCTGTAGCCGCTCGGGTGCCAGCTGACTCTTGAGTGCGTGGGCACCGAAGGCGCCGCAGGCGGTGGCAAGTGCCAGCAGCAGGCCTGCGATGGCGAGCGTGCGGCTGCTATTCACCGTGCGGGCCGAGGAACGGCCTGATCAGATCGAGCGGCAGCGGAAAGACGATGACCTGGGTCTTCTCGTGCGAGATGTCGGCGAGCGTCTGCAGGTAGCGCAGCTGCAGGGCACTCGGCTGGCGCGCCAGCGCCTGCGCCGCTTCGACCAGCCCCTGGGCCGCCTGGCTCTCGCCCTCGGCGTGAATGATCTTGGCGCGCCGGGTGCGTTCGGCTTCGGCCTGCTTGGCCATGGCGCGAATCATGCTCTCATCCAGATCAACATCCTTGATCTCGACGTTCGAGACCTTGATGCCCCACGCTTCGGTGTTCTGATCGAGGATGCGTTGCAGGTCGACGTTGAGCTTGTCGCGTTGCGAGAGCAGATCGTCCATCTCGTGCTGGCCCACCACCGAGCGCAGCGTCGTCTGCGCCACCTGGCTGGTGGCGTCGAAAGCGTTCGCCACCTGGATGATGGCCTTGCCGGGGTCCACGACGCGAAAATACACGACCGCGTTCACCTTGACCGACACGTTGTCGCGCGTGATCACGTCCTGCTTGGGCACGTTGAGCACGATGACGCGCAGGTCGATCTTGCGCATCCGCTGCACGACGGGCCAGACCACGATGAGCCCGGGTCCCTTGATGCCCACAAACCGGCCCAGTTGAAAAATCACGCCCCGCTCGTACTCGTTCAGCACGTTGAGGGAACTGAACACCAGCACGGCGATGAGTATGGCGATGGCGATCATGAACATGAATGTCTCCAGAGCTCCTGCAGGGCGCTCACTGCGGCTCGACCCATAATGTTAGACCTTCCACCTTGACGATGCGCGCCAGGTCGCCGGCGCGCAGCGCGGCGTTGCTGCGTGCGTTCCAGAGCTCCCCGCCGTAGCGCACGCGTCCCAGCCCGGTGAAGTCCGCGAGCACCTCGGCCGTTTCACCGATCATGCTCT
>DASWUP010000245.1:0-5246 GCA_036401635.1 Steroidobacteraceae bacterium | reverse complement strand
GAGGTGGCGGGTGCTGCGAGCCGCACCACGCGGCTGGCGCGCATCGCGGCCGAAAAGGCTGCCTGGGAAACCGAGCTCACGGCCTGGACGCACGAGCGCGATCCCTACTCGCTCGAGGTAGCGGCCAACTCCAAGCGCATGCACCCGCGCGAGGTGCTGCGGGCACTCGAGCAGGCCATGCCTGCCGACTCCATGGTGTCAACGGATATCGGCAATATTTGCTCGGTCGCCAACTCCTATCTGCGTTTCGACAGGCCGCGCTCGATGTTCGCCGCCATGAGTTTCGGCAACTGCGGCTATGCATTTCCGGTCATCTGTGGCGCGAAGGTCGCCTCCCCTGAGCGCCCGGCGTTCGCCTACGTGGGCGATGGTGCGTGGGGTATCAGCTTCAACGAACTGCTCACCTGCGCCCGCGAGAAGATCGGCGTGACGGTGATCGTCTTCAACAATGAGCAATGGGGCGCAGAAAAGAAGAACCACGTCGACTTCTATTCGAGGCGCTACCAGGGGGTCAATCTCAAAAACCCCAGCTGGGCCGCCGTGGCGCGCGCTTTCGGCTGCGATGGCGTGACGGTGGAGCGCCTCACCGACATCGGGCCCGCGCTGCGTGCGGCGGCCGCCTCTCAGGGTGTCGGCAAGACGACCGTGCTGGAGCTCATGGTGACGCAGGAGCTCGGTGACCCGTTTCGCCGTGACGCCCTGTCCAAGCCGGTCCGGCGCCTCGAGAAGTACCAGAAATTCATGTGACGCGATCTGCGTGCACTTCCCGCGCGCGGTCCGGGCGATGAGCGCGCAGAACTCCGCCCCCAGCGGCCTGCGTCGCACGCTGCAGCGGCGGCACATGCAAATGATCGCGCTCGGTGGAGTGATCGGCGCGGGCCTGTTCGTCGGCAGTGGGGTCGTCATCGGTTCGGCCGGTCCCGCCGCCGTAATCTCCTTCGCCTTGACCGGTACGCTGGTCGTGCTGGTGATGCGCATGCTGGGCGAAATGGCGATCGCCTATCCCGCGGTCGGCGGGTTCTACGAGTACAACCGTCTGGCGCTCGGAGAACTGGCGGGTTTTCTGACCGGGTGGATGTACTGGTACTTTTGGGTGATTGTCGTGGCTCTCGAAGCGGTCGCGGGGGCAAAGATCCTCGGAATGTGGTGGCCGCTGATCGCGCCGTGGCAGTTCACGCTCGCACTCATGGCTGTGTTCACCCTCGTGAATCTGCTGTCGGTGCGCTCCTATGGCGAAGCGGAGTTCTGGTTCGCCTCGATCAAGGTGGCTGCGATCGTCGCGTTTCTTTGCGCCGGCGCCCTCTTCGCTCTCGGTGCCTGGCCGGGAGCGGACGGAGGTGTGCCGCACCTTACGGCCCACGGCGGTTTCATGCCAAATGGCATCCTACCGGTACTCACGGGAGCGGTCGCGGCGACCGGTTTCTATTTCGGTGCTGAGATCGTCACGATCGCCGCCGCAGAGTCGGCCGAACCCGAGCAGGCCATCGCTGACACGACGCAGTCAGTGATCTCGCGGGTGCTGCTATTTTATATCGGTTCAGTCTTTCTCGTCGTCGCCATCGTGCCCTGGAACGATACGACGCGCATGACGCGGCCGTACGTCAGTGTCATGGAGGTGCTGCAGATTCCAGCGGCAGCCACCGTGATGAGCATCGTCATACTGACGGCGGTGCTGTCCGCATTGAACTCCGGCCTGTTCGCTTCTTCGCGAATGCTCATGGCGCTCGCCCGCCGTGGCGACGCACCTGCGATAGTCTCGAAGCTCGATGCGCGCGGCGTGCCGGTTGCTGCAATCCTCTGCAGTACCGCATTCGGCTATGTGACCGTCGCGATGAGTTACCTGTCGCCCGACAGGATCTTCGCGTTTCTCGTCAATTCCTACGGAACCGTTGCGATCTTCGTCTACGTCCTGATCGCCGTGGCCGAGCTCAGACTGCGCCGGCGTCTCGAGAACGAGGCGCCCGAACGGCTGCGGATACGCATGTGGGGATACCCGTGGCTCACGCGCCTCGCGATCGCCGCGATGCTCGCAATTGTGGCGGCCATGTCCGTCATCCCCGAGCAGCGCGCTCCCCTGCTGTTCGGCCTCGTCAGCGTGGTCGTGCTGCTCAGCGCCTACGCGCTTCGCCACTTCGTGCGCATGCAAGCGCGCCGCGTGCCATGAGCAGGGCCCGCTGATGCAACTGCTGGTTTTCAACGCTGGCAGTTCATCGCTCAAATTCGATCTGATGGAGGTGCCTGGCGACGGACCTGCACGCCGTCTCAAGGCCGGCGCGTTCGTTGACCTGGCCGACGGGTCGGGGCATCTCGTGCTGCAGACAAACGAGTCCGCGCCGCCCACGGCAGTGCCGATTCGAACACTCGCCGAGGCGGCTGACTTCGTGCTCGTATGGCTATCGAACGTCGCGCTGCACGGTCGCGACCTGCTCGCGCGACTCGACGCGACCGTGCACCGCATTGTCCATGGCGGTGAAGCCTTCCGGGCGCCAGCGCGGCTCGGCGACGCGCAGCTCGCGGCGCTCGCGGAGCTGAGCGTCCTGGCGCCGCTGCACAATCCGCCCGCCTTGTCGGTGATCGCGACGGTGCGAGCGCGGCTCGGCAACGGTCCCCCGGTAGTGGGCGTGTTCGACACCGCGTACTACGCCCAGCTTCCGCAAGCCGCCTATCGGTATGCGGTACCCGCGCGCTGGCATGAGGCTTTTGGCGTGCGACGCTACGGGTTTCACGGCACCGCGCACCGTTACCTGTGCGGCGCGGCGCGCGAGCGAGTGCCTGCCCGCCGGCCGAGGAGCCGGGTCATCAGCCTGCAGCTCGGGCGCGGCTGTTCGGTGACCGCTACGCTCGATGAGCGCGCGATCGCGACCAGCATGGGATTCACGCCACTCGAAGGTCTCGTCATGGGTACGCGCTCGGGGGACGTCGATCCCGGCGCGCTTCTCTACGTCATGGAACGCACCGGCATGTCCGCGGCTGAGATGCGCCGCGAGCTCAATGCCGAAAGTGGCCTGCTCGGTCTCTCAAGCCGCACTGCCGACATGCGTGAGCTGCTGGCGCTGGAGCAGCGTGGCGACGCGCGCGCCGCGCTGGCGATCGAGATATTCTGTCGACGCGCCCGGCACTACGTGGCGGCGTATATGAGCGAACTCGGCGGGGTCGATGTGATCGTTTTCGGCGGCGGCATTGGTGAGCACTGCCCGGGGATTCGTCGTCGGATTGTGCGCGGCCTCGAGTGGAGCGGCATCGAAGTGGACTCGCAAGCGAACCTCGCGAGTGTCGGCATCGACGCGAGCATTGCCGCGCCGAGCAGCCGGGCCGCGGTCGAGGTGGTTCGCGTTGACGAAGCCAGCATCCTCGCCGGCGAGGCAGCCTCGCTCCTGCGGCGCGCCCCTTGACGGCACTGACGCGGCACACGAGAAGATCCCCTGGTCACCCTGAGTGGACAATCCGATGACTACCGAACCGTATCTGCTGACCCCGGGACCCTTGACGATCTCGCTGCGCACCAAACAAAGCATGCTGCGCGACTGGGGCTCCTGGGACGTCGACTTCAACAACATCACCGGCCGTGTCCGCGAACGTCTTCTGCATATCGTGCGCGGCACTGGCACGCACGAATGCGTTCCCATGCAGGGCAGTGGCACCTTCTCGGTCGAAGCAGCGATCGGCACGTTGGTGCCACGCACCGGACACGTGTTGGTTCCACAAAACGGTGCTTATTGTCAGCGCATCGCCCGAATATGCCGGGTGCTTGGCCGCAAGCTGACGACCATCGATTACCCGGAAGACACTCAGGTTGCCGCCGTCGATGTCGGGCAGGCGCTCACCTCCGATGCGTCGATCACGCACGTCGCGCTGGTGCACTGTGAAACCAGCACCGGCATCCTCAACCCGCTGCACGAGATTGCTCAGGTCATCGCCCGTCACGGCAAGGGCCTGATCGTCGATGCGATGAGTTCCTTCGGCGCGCTCGAGATTGACGCGCGCAACACGCCGTTCGATGCCGTCGTGGCCGCTTCGGGGAAATGCCTCGAGGGACCGCCGGGGATGGGCTTCGTGATTGTGCGCCGCGGCGCGCTCGAACGCTGTGAGGGAAACAGCCATTCCCTGGCGATGGACCTGTATGACCAGTGGGTCTACATGCAGAAAACCACGCAATGGCGCTACACGCCGCCGACACACATCGTGGCGGCGTTCGATTCGGCGATCGCGCAGTATCTCGAAGAGGGCGGGCTCGTCGCGCGCGGCGCTCGCTATGCGCATAATTGCCGCACGCTGATTGAGGGCATGGCACAGCTCGGACTGAAGAGTTTCCTGCCCGCGGCGATTCAGGCGCCGATCATCGTCACGTTCTACGCGCCGGACACTGCGCGCTACACGTTCAAGAGCTTCTACGACGCCGTCAAGGCACGCGGCTACATCCTGTATCCCGGCAAGCTCACGATGCTGGAAACGTTCCGTGTCGGCTGCATGGGTCAACTTGGCGAGCGCGGCATCGCCGGCGCAGTCGAAGCGGTCGGCAAAGTCCTGGCGGAGATGCGCGCCGCGGCCTGATCAGCCGGCGCTCAGTTCTTCGATCGCCTGCCTCCACAGCGTCTCGGTGGCGGCTGCCACCACGCGGCCGTCGGAAGCGGTGCTGAGCGTCGCCCCGCGCCAGTCGCTGATCCTGCCCCCGGCACCCTCCACGATCGGGATTACGGCCATAAAATCGTGTGGTTTCAGTTGCACCTCGATGACCAGGTCACAGTGTCCGCCGGCGAGCATGCCGAAGAGGTAACAATCCCCGCCAAAGCGGCGCAGCGCGGCCCGGGCCGCGAGCGCCTCGAAGCGCTGCCGCTCTGCGGGCTTGAAGCTTTCCGTCGTGGTCGTGTAGAGGACTGCCTGCTCCATCGCACGGCATGCGCGGGTCTTCACTGGCTGGCCGTTGAAGAGCGTGGGACAAGCCTCGCAGCCCACCCAGCGCTCCGAGAGCGCCGGTGCCTCGAGCACGCCCAGCACCGGACGGCCGCCCTGCAACAGCGCGATCAACGATCCGAAGAGCGGATAACCGCTGATGAAACTCTTGGTGCCGTCGATCGGGTCGAGCACCCAAGTGAACTCACCGCTTCCTTCGGAGGCAAACTCCTCACCCTGAATCGCGTGCCGGGGAAAGGCGGCGCGAATCATGCGGCGCATGTGGGTCTCGATATCGCGATCCGCGACGGTGACCGGACTGCCGTCGACTTTGCGCTCCACTGCGAGGCGGGTGC
>DASWUP010000244.1:0-7852 GCA_036401635.1 Steroidobacteraceae bacterium | reverse complement strand
ATGACCTTGAGGCCCGCCGCGGCGAGGTATGCCGCGCACACGAGCCCGTTGTGTCCGCCACCTATGATCAGCGCGTCGCAGCGTGCATCGCCGCCGCGGGCTGGATCAGCCATGGCTCCAGCCTCGCGCGGGCGAGTGCGGCAGGGCGCTCTCGGGAATGAGGCCGCGCATGCGCCGTGCGAAGCTGCGCAGGCACACCTCCCCGTCACCCAGGGGCCCGGAGCTGTAGCTGCTCGAGGCCATACCTGCCTGCACGCGCTCGATGAGCGCCTTATCCTCGAGGCTCACGCGGCGGTTGATGCGCCAGTTGAGGTAGCGCGCGGCGCGCATTTCGCGGCGCGCGTCCGGATGCACGTAGGCGATCTCGCGAATCAGCGTCTCGGTCGGGGACACCGGCAGGAACTGCATGAAGTCGATCTGGTCCGGATAGATGTCGAACGCGACGTTCGGCCAGAGTTTGAAGTAGGTCCACAGCCTCTGTCGCTCGGGCGGCAGGTGCTGCACCTTCGGCAGCAGCTGCTGATAGGCGCGCTCCGACCAGTTGCTCGAGGGCGTATCGCGCAGCGCGCCCCACATCTTGTCGATCCACGGCCGCGCCTCGATGCCGTAGCCCTTGCCGAACAGGCGCGTGAGCCCGGGGTGTGCCACGTTGATGTGCATGCCGTCGGAAAAATTGTCGGCGACGTTCTTCCAGTTCACCGCCCGCGACCGCAGGGTGACGCGCCCGAACGGCACCAGTTCCTCCATGCGGTAGGGCGCGAGCTCGGGGGCGTAGGGGGCGGCCATGTCGCGCACGCTCGGCAGCCCCGGCGCGAAGCGCACGAAAATGAAGCCCATGAATACTTCGTGTTCGATGGGCGCGAGACCGTGCCGCGCCGGCTCCAGCCCGGTGAAGCTCTCGCGGCTGGGCACGCCGACCAGGCGTCCGTCGAGTGCGTAGGTCCAGGCGTGATACGGACAGGTGATGCGGCGGCCGCAATGGCCGCTCGGCCCCTCGAGCAAGCGTGAGGCGCGGTGCCGGCAGACGTTGTGAAATGCCCGCACCGCGCCGTCCTCGGCGCGCAGCACCAGCGCCGCTTCGCCGCAGAACTCGAAGGTATGGAAATCTCCGGGGCGCGGCACGTCGCTCAGATGGCACACCAGCTGCCAGCTGCTGCGGAAGATCGCCTGGCGTTCGCGCTCGAAGAATTCCGCATCCCGGTAAATCCAGGCGGGTAGACTCAGCGCGTCGGTGTCGGCGGGCGCGGCGGGCTCGACTGGCTGCAGACGGTTGGGTTCCATGGAGGCACGTGGCGTGGCGATTACGTTGTTGAACGATCGTACAACAGCATGAACCGCCGCCGCAATATCGACCCGTTGCCGTCACTCCGGGGAGTGTCAGAACCTATGGATATTGCGCATCTGATCCAGGCGGCGATCGCACCGGTGTTCCTCTTCTCCGGTGTCGCCGCCACGCTCGGAGTCCTCACCAACCGCCTCGCGCGCATCGTCGATCGGGCGCGCAAGCTGGAGCAGCAGCTGGAGGGTCATCCGGGCAGCGCGCAGCATCTGCACGCCGACCTTGCGGTGCTGGCGCGGCGGGCGCGCTACATCAATGTGGCGATCTCGCTGTGCGCGATCGCGGCACTGCTGGTGGCGCTGGTGGTCGTGACACTGTTTGCCAACGCGTTTTTGGGTTCGCGGCTGGCGCTGACGATCGCGCTGCTGTTCGTCGGCGCGATGCTGTGCCTGAGCGCGGCCTTCATCGCGTTCTTCATCGAAGTACGGCTCGCCACCGCGACGCTGCGTATCGGGCCGCCGCGGGCCTAGGTCTGCACCACGGGCGGCTGTCACAAAACGAAGCAAAGCGAGGCGCCCGGCGCGCGAATCTGCTAACCTGCGCACCCTTTTTGGACACCGCTGACCTGCGGGCCCTGCCCTGCCGGCGCCGAGCGGGCCCGGCAAACCCATGAATCGCCCGATCCGCAACATCGCCATCATCGCGCACGTCGATCACGGCAAGACCACGCTGGTCGACTGCCTGTTGAAGCAGTCGGGGACCTTCGCCGCTCATGAGCGCATGGGCGAGCGCATCATGGATTCCAACGACATCGAGCGTGAACGCGGCATCACCATCCTCGCCAAGAACTGCGCGATCGAGTATGGCGGCACGCGCATCAACATCGTCGATACGCCCGGCCACGCCGACTTCGGCGGCGAGGTCGAACGGGTGCTGTCCATGGTGGACGGCGTGTTGCTGCTCGTCGATGCGGTCGAAGGACCGATGCCGCAGACACGTTTCGTGACGCGCAAGGCCCTGGCGCAGGGGCTGAAGGCCATCGTAGTGGTGAACAAGATCGACCGGCCCGGCAGCCGCCCGGCGTGGGTCGTCGACCAGACCTTCGACCTGTTCGACAAGCTCGGCGCCAGCGACGCGCAGCTCGATTTCCCGGTCATCTACGCTTCCGCCCTGCAGGGCTGGGCGAGCACCGACTACACCGAGCGTCGCCCGGATATGTCGGGGCTGTTCGAGGCGATCCTCACCCATGTGCCGCCACCGGCGGCGCAGGCCGACATGCCGCTGCAGCTTCAGATCTCCACGCTCGACTACAACTCCTACGTCGGGCGCATCGGCATCGGCCGCATTCGCAGTGGCGTGGTGCGCCCCGGTGAGAGCGTGGCACTGCGCTTCGGCGAGCACGATCACGGGCTCGCCAGGATCGGTCAGGTGCTGGCCTTCACCGGCCTGGAGCGCAACCCGGTGGAACAAGCGAGTGCCGGCGACATCGTCGCCGTCACGGGCATCGAGGCGGTCAACATCGGCCTGACGCTCTGCGACCCGCAGCACCCGCAGGGGTTGCCGCCGATCCATGTGGATGAACCGACGCTGGCGATGAACTTCCAGGTCAATACCTCACCGCTCGCCGGCCGCGAAGGCAAGTTCGTCACCAGCCGGCAGTTGCGCGAGCGCCTGTACCGCGAGCTGCAGAGTGACGTGGCGCTGCGCGTAGAAGACACCGACGAGCCGGATGTGCTGCGCGTTTCCGGCCGCGGCGAACTGCACCTGACCATTCTCATCGAGAACATGCGGCGCGAAGGCTACGAGCTCGCGGTGTCGCGTCCGCAGGTGCTGACCCGGATCGTGAACGGCGAGGTGCACGAGCCCTACGAAGCGCTCACCGTCGATATCGAGGAAGCGCACCAGGGCGCGGTGATGGAGGCGCTCGGTCCGCGCCGCGCGGAGCTCAGCGACATGAGCCTCGGCCTCGGCCGCGCGCGCCTCGAGTACCGTGTGCCGGCGCGCGGGCTGATCGGGTTCCAGGGCGAGTTCCTGACGCTCACCCGCGGCACCGGCCTCATGAGTCATATCTTCGAGGGTTTTGCGCCGGTGAAGGGCGAGATCCCCGATCGCCACAACGGCGTGCTGGTGAGCAACGAGCACGGCGAGGCGGTCGCTTACGCGCTGTTCAACCTGCAGGAGCGCGGCCGGCTGTTCGTGGGTCCGGGCGAGAAGCTCTACGAGGGCATGATCATCGGGATCCACAGCCGCGACAACGACCTGGTGGTGAACCCCATCAAGACCAAGAAGCTCACCAACATCCGCGCCGCCGGCAAGGACGAGGCGATCCTGTTGACGCCACCCATTGAGCTGACGCTGGAGTACGCGGTCGAGTTCATCGCCGATGACGAGCTGGTCGAGGTCACGCCCCTTTCCATCCGCATCCGCAAGCGCTTCCTGAAAGAGCAGGAGCGCAAGCGCGCCTCGCGCAGCGAGAATACCGTCACGGCCTGACTACAGCTCCCGGGCGCCGGAGATGTCGATGAAGCGCAGGAACTCGGCGCGGGTGCGGGCATCGCTGCGGAAGGTCCCGGTCATGCGGCTGGTGATCATCGATACGTTGCGCTTGTGCACCCCGCGGGTAGTCATACACTCGTGTACGGCATCCACGACCACGCCCACGCCGCGCGGCTTGAGTACCTCGGTAATGCAGTCGGCGATCTGGGAGGTGAGCTTCTCCTGCACCTGGAAGCGCCGCGCGTAACCGTCGACCACGCGCGCCAGCTTGCTGATGCCGACCACCTTGTTGGCGGGCAGGTAGCCGATGTGCACGCGTCCGATGATGGGCGCCATGTGATGCTCGCAGTGCGACTCGAAGGAGATGTCGCGCAACACGATCATCTCGTCGTAGCCGCCGACTTCCTCGAAGGTGCGTCGCAGGTAGGCGGCCGGGTCGATCTGGTAGCCGGAATACCAGTCGCGGTAGGCGTCCACGACCCGGCGCGGGGTAGCACGCAGGCCCTCGCGGCGCGGATCCTCACCCGCCCAGCGCAACAGCGTGCGCACTGCGCCTTCGGCGGCGCGCCGTGAGATCCGGGATCGAGCACTCGCCATTGGACCTGTCTCCCGCGGCGCCAGTGGGCCGCGCGCCAGCGGTGAGTGTAGCGTGCGCCGGGCGCTCCCGCGCGACGCGATCCGTCAGGTGACAAAGTGCAGCATGGCGAGAGTAAGCAGCAGGCTGCAGGCGCCCACCAGGCTCGTCACCATGAGTCCGGCCGCAAGCGGCCGCCAGCCAATGCGCCACATGTCGGTGAACGAAACCGACAGGCCCACCGCGGTCATCCCGCAGGTGAGGAACAGGTCCGAGGCCGTGTAGCCGGTGTTGACGAGTGCCTGCCACGGTGTGGCGGAACCGTGCCACAGCGCATCCCCGGCAGTGCGCACCGCGATAAAGCCGACGAACGCCAGCACGAACAATGGCACCAGCGGTGCGCGCGGGCGCGGCCCGATGGCTGCCGGCGCGCACGCCTGCACCTCGTGCCGCTGCGCCAGCCAGGCGGCGGTGGGCATGAGCACGGCGATCGATAGATTCCGCAGCAGCTTGGCAACGCTCGCGGCGGCGAGCGCTGCGGGGGCGGCGGCCTGTTGCGAATAGATGAGCGCCGCGCCAATCACCTGCGAGGTGTCGTGAATGGCGGTGCCCAGGAAGATGCCGGCGTGCACGGGCGAGGCGGCCATGAAGTGGCCCGCCACCCAGGGATAAAACAACATGGCCAGACAGCCGAATAACACCACACAGGTGACGGCGAAGGCCGTCTCGGCATGCCGCGCGCGGATGACGGGCGAGATCGCCACCACCGCGGTGCAGCCGCACACTGCGGTGCCAATGGCCAGCAGCAATCCCAGGCGACGCGGCACCGCCAGCAGGCGCGCAATGCCGATACCGCCGAGCAGTGCCACGGTGAAACAGCTGAGCACGACCGGCAACGCCGTGGCGGCGATGGTGCTCGCGCCCCCCAGCGTGAGGCGCAGCCCTACGAGCGCAATGCCGACGCGCAGCAGCCGGTACATGGCCCAGTTCAGCCCGCTGCGCGCCCAGACGGGCACGCCGATGCTGTTCCGCCACAGCATGCCGAGCATCACGGCACACATCACCGGACTTAAGGGGAACTTCGGCAGGTCGCCGACCCCCTGAGCAACGGCTTGTGCCACCCCGCGCGCCAGCGCGGCGAGCGCAAAGGCGATGCCCACGCCCGGCGCCGCCTGACGCAGCGCCGTCCAGCCGGGAGCGAACGCCCGCAGGAGCGAGCGCACGGCTACAGCGGCAGTCGCTTGTCGCTCGCGATCGGGTGCAGCGGGGGCTGCTGGTTGGCGATCATTCTTTCGTTTAGCTCGGCAATCGCCCGGCTGCCGGTGCGCACGAACAGAAACGGCAGCACACCGTGCACCAGGCAGCCGATCCCGGCGAGCACCATGCGGGTGCCGAAGCACACCGCCCTCACGAGGTGCTCGGCGTAGCTCTCACCGACGGAGGCGGGATGTTCGGTAAAGGCGCGCATCAGGTCCATGCGGTACATGCTACTCGCGAGCACGCGCTACGCGGTTGCGTAGGCATGGCAAACCCCGGCCGGCTGCGCAACAATGTTGCGCGTTTGGGGGTGCGACGCACGGTTTCATGGACAAGCTGGATGCCAGAATCCTGGAGCTGCTCCAGAGCAACGGCGAGCTGACCGCCGCGGAGATCGCCGACCGTGTCGGCCTGTCCAAGGCCCCGTGCTGGCGGCGCATCCAGAAACTGCAGCAGGATGGCGTGATCAGGCGCACCGTGGCGCTGCTCGATGCGCATTCGCTCAACGTCGGCACGACGGTGTTCGTGACCCTCAAGACCGGCAATCACAGCGAGGCCTGGTTCGACAAGTTCATGCGCGCGGTGCGCGACATCCCCGAGGTCACGGAAATTCACCGCATGAGTGGGGACGTCGATTACCTCATCCGCATCGTCGTGCCGGACATCGACGCCTATGACGTCGTGTACAAGCGGCTGATCTCGGCGGTGGAGTTTCAGGACGTCAGCGCCAGCTTCGCGCTCGAGACCATCAAGTACACCACCGCCCTGCCCCTTGACTACCTCAAGCTGGACTGAACCGTCGCCTCGCGGGTGTTCTCGCCGATGATCTGCGCGATGCGCGTCGCGATTTCCGCCCGGTCGATGTCGTAGGCACTGGTGCTGAGCACCGGCTCCTGACGCGGCGTCTGTGCGAGCTGCGCGCCGGAGTCATCGCGCACGTCGACGGTGGCGCGCGTGGAGAGTCCGATGCGCAACGGATGCGCCACGAGCTCGCGCGCCTCGAGTGCTATGCGCACCGGCACCCGCTGTACGACCTTGATCCAGTTGCCGGTGGCGTTCTGCGCCGGCAGCAGCGCGAATGCCGCACCGGTGCCCATGCCGACCCCGGCGACCGTGCCGTGGTACTCGACATGCCCGCCGTACAGGTCGGCGATCACTTGCACCGGCTGTCCGATGCGCATGTGCCTGAGCTGCACTTCCTTGAAGTTGGCATCCACCCGCAGACGCTCGAGCGGCACGATGGCCATGAGCGGCCCGCCGGGGGCGATGCGCTCGCCGAGCTGCACGCTGCGCCTGGCAACGTAGCCGGACACCGGGGCGTGCACGCTGGTGCGCTGCACGGCGAGCCACGCACGCTCCACTTGAGTCGCGGCCGCCCGCACGTCCGGGTTATCGGCTACCCCGGTCTGCCCGACCAGGGCGGCGCCGGCGGCGAGATTCTTCTGCGCTGCGGTCAGGGCATCGCGCGCCGCGTTCAGCGCATCGCGCGCGTGCCCGAGCTCCTCGGAGGACACCGCCCCGGTGGCGGCCAGATCCTTGCGGCGGTTGAAATCCGCCAGCGCCTTGTCGAGGTCGGCGCGGCGTTGCCCGACGACCGCCGCCAACTGGTCGCGGTTGTCAAACACCGTGCGTGTCTGACGTACCGCGCGCGCCAGTTGCTGCTCGGCATCCTGCAGAGCGATGCGGGCATCGGTGGCGTCGAGCTTGACGAGCTCCTGGCCGGCGTGCACGAAGTCGGTCTCGTCAGCGCCGATCGCTACCACGGTGCCATTCACCTGCGACATGACGGTGACCAGGTCGCCGGCGACGTAGGCGTCGTCGGTACTCTGGTAGCGGCTCGTGTACAGATACCACCACGCCGCGGCGAACAATGCGATGACGATGAGTGCCACCGCCGCGATGACGAGCCATCTCTGGCGGCGCTGGCGCATGAGCCGCGCGCCGGGTGAGGGAGCGGTCGTGACGGGGGCGTCCATTACCGGTTACGCGTCAAGCAGGATGCTGCGCTTTAGGTGGTTTAGGTGGATGAGGCGCCCGGGGAGTAGCCGCCGCCGAGCGCGCGCACCAGGTCGACGCTGAAGGACAGGCGGCGCGCCTGCAACTGCGCGCGCAGCCCCTGCGCCTGCAACACCTGGTTCTGACTCGACAGCACGCTCAGGTAATTGTCGAGGCCGGCGCGATAGCGCTCGCTGGTGAGGTCGTAGGAGCGCTGCGCGGCCTCGAGCGCGCTCTGCTGCTCGGTGTTC
>DASWUP010000243.1:0-2304 GCA_036401635.1 Steroidobacteraceae bacterium | reverse complement strand
CCAACGAGCTATTCACCGAGCGTTCAGGGGCGCAGCAGGATACTGTCTCTCGCACCGGACTGAACGCACTCCCGAGCGGCCCACCATTTTCAGCGGGGGGCACATTTTCAAGACGTTCGGATTTGTTTCGCGTCACTCCGGTGCGCTTCCTTCCGCTATCCTTGGCTCCTGGCGAACATTCCCCGCCAAGGAGTTAAGCGATGGAAATCACCGGTGGCTGCCTGTGCAGGGCAGTCCGTTATTCGATCAGCGCCGCCCCCATCGTCACCCGCACCTGCTGGTGCCGTGTCTGCCAGTACATCGGTGCCGGCACCGCCACCGTGAACACCTGCTTTCCGAGCGAGGCGCTGACCGTCAGCGGCGAACTGCGCGACTATCGTATGACCGCCGACAGCGGCAATGTCTCGCACCGGCGCTTCTGTGCGGGCTGCGGAACGCATCTGTTCAGCGCCTCGGAAGCGCGGCCGCACCTGATTTTCGTGCGCGCCGGCACGCTGGATGACCCGGAACTTGCCAGGCCGGCCATGACCATCTGGACCTCGAGCGCGCCGAGCTGGGCGTGCTTCGATGAGCGCCTGCCGAAGACCGAGCGTCAGCCCCCGCCTGCCAGCTAGCGCGACTTAAGTCCGAGTGCCTGCCGCAGCTGCGACGCCGTCATGAGGCGCGTGTACACCGCGGTCCCGACATCGAACTCGCGCGCCCGGGCGAGTGGTCCGACCACCACTGGTTCGAAGCCCGCATCTCTTATCAGGCGCTGCGCCACCTCGAGCGCTTGCTGGTCGTCGCCTGCGAGCGGGATTGCGATCCGCTCGCCGCTGCGGTGCGCTTGGCTGGCAAGATCCCCGGAATTTATGGCGTTGAATGCACGCACCAGGCGCGCGCCGCGCAGAAACTGCGCGGAACTCACGCCGGTGCCCTTGCGGCGTGCCTCCACGGCCATTTCGCCATCGCGTTCGGGGTAGGGATTGCCGGTGTCGAGCACGATCTTCCCGCTGAGCTCGCTCCTGAGGTCACGCCCCACCTGCGGCAGGGCCCCGTAGGGCACCGAGATCAGCACCACATCGCCGAACACCGCAGCCTCAGCCGGCGTACCCGTCCGGGCCCTGGCCCCGAGCGAGCGCGCGAGCTCCTTGAGATGCTCGGGGTGACGCGAGGACACCAGGACCTCATGGCCCGCCTTCGCCCACAGTGAGGCGAGCGTACCGCCGATGTGTCCGGCACCGATGATGCCGATCTTCAGCGGCGCCTCGGGGCGCGCTTGCGCAGGCGTCTCCCCCGCAGCGACCGCCGCCATCGTCCAAGCCATGAGCGCACCCGCTGCCGCAACCGGTACTGCCCGCAGGTGGCGCGCAGCGAAGCTCATTTCGGCGAGAATTCCACCTTGGTCTGCCAGTGAGGCACTGAGGGGTGATCGGTGTCGATGGACAGCGTGCCGTGCGCATGCGGCGACGTCGCGGCCAGGCGGATTTCCGCCCGGTCCCCACACGGGGCCAGGAGCGGCAGCGGCGTCAGCACCGAGATGGCCTTCGCCGCCGCGACATCCGCCGGAGCATCGCTCGAGGGCTCGATGTGCGCCGCGCTGATCTGCGCGCTCGGCACCGTCACGAAGCGATACTGCACGCTCCCCACCCAGCCCCCCTTGGGCATCTTGCCTGAGGCGTCGAAGCTCGCCGCGAAGGTGAGTGGTGGCTCTTTGAGTTTGATCTGCCGGGGTTGTGGCGGCACGATCTTTTTCTTCACATCCAGTGCCGCGCGATGCCACTCCGCCAGGAACTGCACCGGAAAGCTGCTCTGGCAGCGCACCGAATACAGCCCGCGCCACTCGGACCCATCCTGGCTGAGTGGAATCTTCTGGTCGTTGCCGAGCGCAAACACGAATACCGACCCAGGCGTCACCAGCGCATCGCGCGTCACGGTCGCCTTGATTTCGTACATCCCGATGTCATGGTTGGCCGGATATTCTGCGGGCGTTTCATCGCGCACCTGCACGTCGCAGGCGCTGAGCACGAGCACTACGGGAACCCACGTAAGCCGGATAAGCTTGAACATGCTGCCGCCCTTTCGTTTGGCGCCGCCGATCGCCGGCGCAGCCGGTATTGTCAGGCAGTCAAGGGCCGCCCTTGAAGGCGCAGCCCTTCGGGATCGGCTGCGCAATTAGTACCCGGGCGCACCGCCGCCACGGCGGGCGCCCGGGCGTGAAACCAAAACCTGCGCCCGTTACTTCTTTCTCCGCGCTCCAGAGCGCTTCGCCGCTCTGAAAGAGATTCCGGCGCGCATGGCCTTCTGCTGAACCGCAGCCGCAGT
>DASWUP010000242.1:0-4218 GCA_036401635.1 Steroidobacteraceae bacterium | reverse complement strand
GGCCTGGGTCTGACAGTCGCCGTGCAACGCATCGCCACCCGGCCGGGCAAGCCCACCTGGTTCGGAACCATCGGCGGCAAGGGGGTACTCGGGCTTGCGGGTAACCCGGCTGCGGCCATGGTGTGTGGGCACCTGTTCCTGCGGCCGTTGGTGCACGCGCTGCTGGCGCGCGAGCCGGACGCGGCCAGCGTGGCGGCGCTGCTGGAGGGAGAGGTCGGTGACAGTGGCGCCAACGAGTGTTATCTGCGCGCCAGTCTGCGCAGCGACGCGGACGCTCGAGTGCGGGTGCGCCCGTTTGACACTCAGGACACATCCCTGGTGTCGATCTTTGCCGCGGCCAATGCGCTGATTCGCCGCCCGGCCGGTGCAAAGGCGGTTGCCAGCGGCGCCATGGTCGAAGTGCTGTTGCTCGATCGCAGCTGATTCGCATGAGTCTTGGCCCCTCACCAGAAACGCGCATACCGCTCGGCAGGAGTGGCCTCGAGGTAGCGCCCCTCGGCTGGGGCATGTGGCGCTTTGCCGGTGCTGATCGGCTGAGCGCGCGCCGCCGGGTGGAAGCGGCGCTCGAGATCGGCTGCACGCTGTTCGACACCGCGGACATCTACGGGTATGGCAGAGGCCGCGGCTTCGGGGATGCGGAGTCCTTGCTCGGCGAGGTATTGCGCGAGGCGCCGCTGCTCCGCGATCGCATGGTGCTCTCGACCAAGGCCGGTATTGCGCCGCCGGCCCCGTACAACTCGAGCGCGCGATACCTGCTCGATGCCTGCGACGCCTGCCTCGGGCGCCTCGGGGTGGAGCGGATCGATCTGTTTCAGATTCACCGGCCGGACCTGCTCGCTCACCCTGCCGAGGTCGCGCAAGCTTTAGACCGGCTGCGCCGCGCAGGGAAAATTCAGGCGGCCGGTGTGTCGAACTATACCGCCGCCCAGGTCGAGGCACTCTGCGCGCATCTGCCGTTCGAACTCGCCGCCGTGCAGAACGAGTTCTCGCTCCTTGCGATCGAGCCGCTCTCGGACGCCACCCTGGATGGGGCCATGCGGCGTGGCATGGCGGTACTCGCGTGGTCACCGCTCGGCCAGGGTCGACTCGCGGCGCGCGCCGGGCAACCCTCTGACGGAGCGCGCGCGGATGCGGTGATCGCCGCCCTCGACGCCGTGGCGAGCCGCGCGGGCACGCCGCGTTCGGCGGTCGCATACGCCTGGATCATGGCTCACCCTGCACGACCCATTCCGCTGATCGGCAGCCAGAATCCGGAGCGGATTCGCGAGGCGCGCAGCGCCTACTCGGTGCAGCTCACGCGTGAGGAGTGGTACCAGATCCTCGTCGCGGCGCGCGGCGCGGGGATGCCCTGAACTTGCGCTTCTAGTGGGGCGAAGACCATGAACCAGAAAACCTGGATACGAGCTGCGTCAGTGATCACGCTCCTGTACGCCGTCGGTCACACCGCAGGTTATCCCTGGACGCCGGTCCTGGGACCACAGGAGTCCTCCTTGATCGGCAGCATGCGGACTCTTGGTTTTTCGGTTGCCGGGGTGCACAGAACGTATTGGGACTTCTACCTCGGTTTTGGCGTGGCGATCAGCGCCTTCCTGTTCGTGCAGGCAATCGTGCTGTGGCAGCTCGCCGGCCTGGCACAGTCGGAATCGGGAAAATTGAAGCCGATATTGCTGTCATTTTCCGCCGCTTTCCTCGTCAACGCCTTCATCGTGTGGGAGTTTTTCTTTGCGTTGCCATTGATCCTTTCTCTGGCGATCGTGGGCTGCCTCGGCGCGGCCGCACTCCGCAGATAGGCAGCACACAGACCGCGACCTCAGCGCTAAACTCCGCAGCCGCGGAGACCAATATGAATCATCGGGGATGGCGCGCTGCGCTGCGGCGCGAACTGGCATGGCTCATGTGGCTGAAGGTCGCGGCGCTGGCGCTGCTGTGGTGGCTGTTTTTCTCGCCCGCGCACCGCAGCCCCGTGGACCAGGAAGCGGCAAGCCGGCGATTCGCCGTGGCGCCAGCGGCCCTCATCGGGCCGACAGCAGCCCCGTCGGGCCGGGAGAGCACCCGTGATTGACTTCGCGGTGGTGAATCTGTCGCGTCTGCAGTTTGCACTGACGGCGCTGTATCACTTCCTGTTCGTGCCGCTGACACTCGGACTATCCATGATCATCGTGATCATGGAGGCGGTGTACGTGATGACGGGGCGGGAGATCTGGAAGCGCATGACGCGCTTCTGGGGCGTGTTGTTCGGCATCAACTTCGCCATGGGAGTTGCGACCGGCATCACCATGGAGTTCCAGTTCGGCACCAACTGGGCCTACTACTCCCACTACGTCGGCGACATCGTTGGCGCGTGGCTCGCAATCGAGGGCCTGGTGGCGTTCTTTCTGGAAGCGACGTTCGTCGGCCTGTTCTTCTTCGGCTGGGAGCGGCTCTCCCGTGTCGGACATCTCGTGGTGACGGCGCTGGTGGCCTTCGGCTCGAGCCTCTCGGCGCTGTTGATTCTCATCGCCAACGCCTGGATGCAGCACCCAGTCGGTGCGCAGTTCAACCCCCAGACGATGCGCATGGAACTGCTCTCCTTCGGTCAGGTGCTCTTCAATCCGGTGGCGCAGGCGAAGTTCGTGCACACCGTGGCCGCCGGTTACGTCGTAGGTTCGGTATTCGTGCTGGCGGTGAGTGCCTGGTATCTGCTGCGTGGCCGCAACGTCGAGATCGCGCAGCGTTCGATGGCGGTCGCGGCGAGCTTCGGGCTTGCCTGCGCGCTCTCGGTGGTGGTGCTGGGGGATGAGTCCGGATACCTGGCGGGCGAAAACCAGAAGATGAAGATCGCGGCGATCGAGGCTGAATGGCGCACCGAGGCACCGCCGGCGGGCTTCACGATATTCGGTTTTCCGGACGTGCAGGCCCGCACCACACACGCGCAGCTGAAGGTGCCGTGGGTGCTGGGACTCATTGCGACGCGCTCCGTCGATCAGCCGGTGCTGGGCATTCTCGATCTCGTGTCACGCGCCCGCGTGCGCATCCGCAGCGGCGTCGAGGCGCACGCGGCACTGCAGGCGCTGCGCGCAAATCCGGCGGACACCGTGGCGCAGGCGCGCTTCGCGGCGCACCAGGGGGATCTTGGCTATGGGCTGCTGTTGTTGCGCTACGTGAGCGACCCGTCCGCCGCGACGCCCCGGCAGATCGAAGAAGCCGCGTGGTCAACGGTGCCGAATGTGCCGGTGTTGTTCTGGAGTTTCCGGGTGATGGTAGGACTCGGCTTGTTTTTCATCCTGCTGTTCGCCACCGCGTTCTATCTATCCGCGCGCCACCGCTTCGAAGAGAACCGCTGGTTCCTGCGGATTGCGTTCCTCAGCCTGCCGCTTCCGTGGATCGCCGCAGAGCTCGGTTGGATCGTTGCCGAGTACGGCCGCCAGCCATGGTCGGTCGACGGGCTGTTGCCGACGTTCCTCGCCGTGTCGGCGACACCTGCTACCAACGTGTGGGTGTCGCTCATCGGTTTCGTGGTTTTTTATTCCGCGCTCGCGGTCGTGGACGTGTACCTGTTGGTGCGCATGATCCGCCGCGGACCCGACGGACTTGGCTACTGGCCGCCCGAGCCGCGCTTACCCGTCAGCGTGCAGTGAACAGGAGACTGCCGTGCCCGACTACACAACCCTGCGCCTGATCTGGTGGCTGATCCTGGGCGCGCTTTTGATCGGCTTTGCAGTCATGGACGGATTTGATCTGGGCGTCGGGGCCACGTTTCGCTTCGTGGGACGCACGGATGAGGAGCGCCGCGCGCTGCTCGAATCCATCGAGCCGGTCTGGGACGGCAACCAGGTGTGGTTCATCCTCGCAGGCGGCGTGGTGTTTGCGGCCTGGCCAATACTGTATGCGGCCTCGTTCTCTGGCTTGTACCTCGCGATGTTCGTGCTGCTCGTCGCGCTCATCCTGCGACCCGTGGGCTTCATGTTCCGCAACAAGATCGCCGATCCGCGCTGGCGCAACGCCTGGGACTGGGCCCTGCTGGTCGGCGGTGCCGTCCCGGCGCTGCTGTTCGGGGTGGCCTTCGGCAACCTCTTCCTTGGCCTGCCGTTTCATTTCGATGAGCTGCAGCGGCCGGTTTTCGCGGGGGGATTCTTCGGCTTGCTGCACCCCTTTGCTTTGCTGGCCGGCGCTGTCAGCCTGTCAATGCTGATCATGCACGGCTCGGTGTACGCCGCGCTCAAGGTCGGAGAGCCCATG
>DASWUP010000241.1:0-8287 GCA_036401635.1 Steroidobacteraceae bacterium | reverse complement strand
ATGAGCGGCAGAAGCGCTTGCGCAGTGCCAGTCCCCAGGCGCGGTTGATGCGGCTGCCGAAGGG
This sequence comes from Steroidobacteraceae bacterium, assembly GCA_036401635.1. Classification (GTDB taxonomy): domain Bacteria; phylum Pseudomonadota; class Gammaproteobacteria; order Steroidobacterales; family Steroidobacteraceae; genus 13-2-20CM-66-19. The sequence continues at coordinate 8,223 of DASWUP010000241.1, read as the reverse complement.
CGAGTGAATGACGAGCTGCATGCCGCCGGCTTCGTCGAAGAAGCGTTCGAAAATGATGGTCTGCTGGGTCGGCAGTGCGCCGAGCGCGGCCCGCGCCGCGGCCAGATAGTTCACCAGTTGCACCGCGGCAGGTGCTGCGATGCCCGCCTGCGCCACCAGCCAGTGCGTCGCCGCCCCGAGCCCCTCATCCAGCTGCTCCTCGAGTTCCAGGCGCAGGCGCGACACGCTCGCCGACAGCTCATCGGTGCGCCCCGGCGCCTCGCCGAGCCAGAACGGAATGGAGGGCGGTTCGCCGTGCGCATCCTCGACGCGGATCCGGCCCTGCTCCACGCGCAGGATGCGGTAGGACACATTGCCGAGCTGGAAGACATCGCCCTGCAGGCTCTCGACCGCGAAATCCTCGTTCACCGTGCCGACGAATTGCGCCTGTGGCTCGAGAATGACCTGGTAGTCGGCATTGTCGGGAATGGTCCCGCCGGAGGTGAGGGCGGTGAGTCGCGCGCTGCGCCGGCCCTTGAGAAGATGATTGACACCATCGTGATGAATGAGTGCCCCGTGCCGGCCGCGACGCGTGCTGTAGCCTGCGGCGAGCATCGCCAGGACTTCATCGAATTCGGCGCGCTCGAGCTGGCGGTACGGATACGCTCCGCGCAACAGCGTATATAAACCCTGCTCGTCCCATTCGCGTGCCGCGACTTCGGCGACGATCTGCTGCGCCAGTACATCGAGGGGGCTCACCGGCATGAAGAGCCGGTCGAGTTCCCCGCGGCGCACCGCCGCCAGCAGCGCCGCGCACTCCACCAGGTCATCGCGTGACAGCGGAAACAAGCGCCCCTTGGGCGTGCCGCCCAGCGAGTGTCCGGAGCGCCCGACGCGCTGCAGCAAGGCGGCGATCGAGCGCGGCGAGGCGAGCTGGCAGACCAGATCGACCTCGCCGATGTCGATCCCGAGCTCAAGAGATGCGGTGGCAACCAGTGCGCGCAACTCGCCGCGCTTCAGGCGGCTCTCGGCGTCCAGCCGCGACTCCTTCGCCATGCTGCCATGGTGCGCGGTGACGTGTTGTGCGCCGAGGCGCTCGGACAGATGCCGCGCGATGCGCTCGGCCTGCCGCCGGGTGTTGACGAATACCAGCGTAGTGCGGTGCTCGCTCACGAGTTGCGCCAGGCGGTCATAGACCTGCGTCCAGACTTCCCCGGACATCACCGCCTCGAGCGGCGCGGCGGGAATCTCCAGCTGCAGGTCGCGCACGCGAGTGTGTCCCGAGTCGATGATGGTGCAGTCGGCGACGCCGTCGGGGCGCAGGTTGCGGGTGCCGACCAGGAACCGAGCCACATCTGCGATGGGCTTCTGCGTGGCCGACAGGCCGACGCGCGTGAGCTTCCTGCCGGCGAGCGCCTCGAGCCGCTCGAGCGTGAGCGACAGATGCACGCCGCGCTTGCTGCCGACCATGGCGTGAATCTCATCCACAATCACCGTGCGTGTGCTCGCGAGCATCCGCCGGCCGGACTCGGAACCCAGCAGGATGTACAGCGACTCGGGCGTGGTTACGACGATGTGCGGGGGGCGTTTGCGCATGCGCTGGCGCTCGTGCTGGGGGGTGTCGCCGGTGCGCACGAAAGTGCGGATGTCGACGTCCGGCAAACCAAGCGCGCGCAGCTCTGCGCGGATGCCGGCGAGCGGCGCCTCGAGGTTGCGATGAATGTCGTTGGACAGCGCCTTGAGCGGCGAGACATACACCACCAGCGTCTCGTCCGGGAGCCCCTCGGTTGCGACACCGGCGCGCACCAGTTCATCGATCACCGCCAGGAATGCCGCGAGTGTCTTACCCGAACCCGTGGGGGCTGCGATCAGCACGTGACACTGCGCTGCGATCGCCGGCCACGCCGCGCGCTGCGCGGGCGTGGGCGCATCGAAGGTGCGCCCGAACCATTGGGCGACGGCAGGGTGGAACGCAGCGGGCATGACGCGATTGAAGCACAGCCGAAGGGTCACGAGGAGACGGCAGCGCTTAGATTCACACGCCGTACAGTGAGCGATATGCGGGCCGGCTGTACGTGCACGAGCTCCAGTGGCGCCTGATACGCGAAAAGGAGAGTAAAGTGCCCGATTCGTCCCCTTGACCCGAAGGTGTCGGAGGATGTGGGAAGAGGATCTCGAGAGTGCGGCGCGCCGCAAAGTAGCGTGGCTGATCGGGATCGTGGTCGCGGCCGCGATCGCCTTGGGTGGCTGGTACTGGTACGCATCGCAACCCCGCCGCGCGCAAGCCGTGCCGGCCGTTGGTACCGCGGCGCCGCCGGCGGTGAGCGCCGAGCCGCAGATCTCGCACCCGATTGCGGCTGAGAATGCCGCGGGCTCCGAGGCCTTGCCGGCGCTGAACGACAGCGACCAGGTTGTGCACGATTCGCTCGCCGGTGTGCTCGGCCGCCATCCCGTCGAGCAGTTTCTGGTGTCGCAGAACATCGTGCGGCACATCGTCGCGACCGTCGATAACCTGCCGCGCAAGAAGGTGACCGTGGAGCTGCGGCCCGTGAAGCCGACGCCGGGACAGACGGGCATCGCCACGCAGGGTGAGATCACGACACTCAGCGACGCCAACTTCGAGCGCTACGTGCCGCTGGTGCAGCTGGTGAAGGCCACGGACGCGAAGCAACTCGCGCTGTTGTACGAGCGGCTGTATCCGCTGTTCCAGCAGTCTTATGAGGACCTGGGCTATCCGGGCAAGTACTTCAACGATCGGCTGGTCGAGGTGATCGATCACCTGCTGCAGGCGCCGGAGGTAGCGGCGCCGATCAAGCTGGTGCAGCCCAAGGTATTCTACCAGTACGCCGATACGGATCTCGAAGGTCGTTCGGCCGGACAGAAGCTGCTGGTGCGCATGGGTCCGGCAAACGCGCGTGCCATCAAAGCGAAGCTGCGGGAATTTCGCGCCGAGATCGTCAAGAAGAAGTAATGCTGCCGCGAAGGGATGTCCGAACATGAGCGACGCAACAGCTATGGACGAGTCCGATGTCGGCAGACCGCTCGCGGAACTGCGCTCGGTGTTGATTCCCGGTGAGACGCTCGAAGCCTGGGCGATCCAGCTGCGGATCTTCGCGCTTTCGCACCGGCGGCTGCTGATCGCCGCCACCAGCGGCAGGCTGGTCGTGCTGGTACGCAAGCTTCTCGCAGGCTTCGACGTCTCCACCATTCGCTGGCAGGACCTGGAAGAGGTGACCCTGCATGTGGGGGTGATCGGTGCGGATCTGGCGCTGCGCGCCGGCAAGGCGACCGATCTCGCCTCACTCGGGGCTCAGGGCTCACAGCGGGTCGAATTTCGGGGACTGCGCAAGCAGCAGGCGCAGGCGGTGTACCGCATCTGCCAGGCCCAGGATCAGGCGTGGCGCGAGAAGCGCCGGGTGCGCGAGCTGGAGGAATTGCGGGCGCGATCCGGCGGGATCCAGGTGATGTCAGCACCCGCTGCGGCGGGCCGGAGCGCCGACAGCGATGCCCTCCGGCGCCTGCAGGAGGCCAAGCAGCTGCTGGACGCCAAGCTCATCACCGATGCGGAATACGAGGCCATCAAGGCGAAGATCGTGTCGTCGTGACCGCGGCATTCACCGTGTATACACAAGTAATCCACAGGCGATCCACAGGGCAGGTGCGTTAGGCTCACCCTATGGCCCTCCGCTTTCGCCGCCGCCCCGACGCGCACAACGAAGTGCTCGGCACCTACAGCTTCCCCAGCCGCACGGTGCAGGTGCTGAAGACCCAGGATGACCGCATCCTGTGGACCTGCGATTGCGAGAAGTTCAGCCGCCAGGGCAGTCAACGCGAGCCCTTGTGGTGCAAGCACATCGCCAAGGCGGCGGCGCGGCGCTCGCTCGAGCGCTTGACACGCCGGGTGTCGGTGGCCCGCGGGCTCGAGCGCTAGCGCATCGCTCACGGCGTGGCACTGCTGCTCATGGCGTGGACCTAAGGCCTCGCGGTAAGCCTTAGGATGCGCGGGCGGGTGCGCTGCCTGGAACGTCGGCTAGGCATAACGGGTCGGGACTTTGCGCCGCCGCCGAGATCCGGTATCGTGCTGCGGTGAGTCACGAGGAGAATGCAAATGCGCTGGGAAATTCCGCAGGCGACTGATTTCCGATTCGGCATGGAAATCACTATGTATATCGCGCGGCGCTGAGCCGGCACCTTAGGGCGCTGGGCCGGCAGGCCCCGAGCGCCTTGCGAGCCTCAATGGGTTGTGAAAATCAGGGTGCTGGGGTCTGCTGCCGGCGGCGGCTTTCCTCAGTGGAACTGCAACTGCCGTAACTGTTCGGGCGTCCGCAACGGCACCCTACGGGCGCGTCCGAGAACCCAATCGTCCCTTATCGTAATGGGCCACGACGCGCGCCAGTCGGCGCTCGTCAATGCCTCTCCCGACATCCTCACGCAGCTGCAGGCGAACGCCAGCCTGCAGCCGGCGCGCGCGCTGCGCGATACCGCCATCAGCGGCATCGTGCTGGTCGATGGGCAGATCGATCACACCGCCGGTCTTTTCATGTTGCGGGAATCCACCCGCCCGTTGAACATCTGGTGCACCGACAGCGTGCACGCGGACCTGACGCGCGGCAATCCCATCTTCGGGGTGCTCGCGCACTACTGTGGGGTGCAGCGGCACGCCATGTCACCCGATGGCAGCGAGTTCGCGGTCGAGGGCGTTAGCGCAGTGCAATGGCAGGCGCTTGCCGTGGCGAGCAAGCCGGCCCCTTACTCGCCTAACCGCGACTCGCCGGTGGCGGGGGATAACGTAGCGCTCGTGATCCGCGACAGCGGCAGCGGCAAGACGGCGGTGTATGCGCCCGGCCTCGGGTCCATGCAAGAGACGCTGTGGCGCGCCATGCAGGCCGCCGCCTGCGTGCTGGTCGACGGCACGTTCTGGAGCGATGACGAGATGATCCGGCTCGGGCTGTCGCGCAGACGGGCGCGCGACATCGGGCACCTGCCGCAGAGCGGCCCCGGGGGTATGCTCGAGTGGCTGGACAAGCTGCCCGCCGGCAACCGCAGGATCCTGATCCACGTGAATAACACCAATCCGATACTCGATGAGAGCTCCCCGCAGCACGCCGAGCTGACGCGCCGCGGGATCGAGGTGGCGTGGGACGGCCTGGAGATCGAGCTGTGATGGCGGCGGCCTGGGCGGCCGGGGAATTCGAGCAGCAGCTGCGCGAGCGCGGCCGCGCCTACCACATTCACCACCCCTTCAACGTGATGTTGAATTCCGGCAAGGCCACAGCGGCGCAGATTCGCGGCTGGGTGGCGAATCGCTTCTATTACCAGATCAGCATTCCCATCAAGGACGCCGCCATTCTCGCCAACTGCGACGAACGCGCCGTGCGCCGCAACTGGGTGCAGCGGATTCTCGATCACGACGGCCACGGCGAGGATCCCGGCGGCATCGAGTCGTGGCTGCGGCTCGCCGAGGCGGTGGGACTGTCGCGTGCGCAGGTGGAGAGTCTTGCCCAGGTGCTGCCGGGGGTGCGCTTCGCGGTCGACGCCTATGTGAATTTCGCACGCCGTGCGCCCTGGCCGGAAGCGGTGTGCGCATCCCTCACCGAACTGTTCGCGCCCGAGATTCACCGTCAGCGCCTCGCCAGCTGGCCGGAGCATTACCCGTGGATCGATCGTGAGGGGCTGACTTACTTCCAGAGCCGCCTCAGCCGTGCGCGCCGCGACGTCGAATTCGCCCTGGCGGTGACGCTGGAGCGCTTCGGCACGCGCGCCGCGCAGGAGCGTGCGCTCGACGTGTTGCAATTCAAGCTCGACGTTCTGTGGCAGATGAACGATGCCATGGCACTGGCCTTTGGGGTGACATCGTGAGCGACATCCCGGGGTCCGCGAAACCGGCGATCGGGCACGGCATGCGCCTGCAGTGGGAGCCGGCGCAGGAGGCGCACGTACTGCTGTATCCGGAAGGCATGGTGAGGCTCAACGGCAGCGCCGGCGCGATCCTCAGCCGCTGCGACGGCATGCGCACGGTGGCGGACATCGTGGCGGACCTGGAACGCACCTACAGTGTCACCGGGCTGTCGGGCGACGTCACCGCCTTCGTGGCGCTGGCGCTGGAGAAGCACTGGCTGGAGTTGCGCGAGTGAGCACCACGACGCCCATCGGACACGGACTCGCCGCGCCCAACGCCGCGGTAGGCGCGACGCCGGCGCCGCACAGCGCAAGTGCTCCCCGGCCGCCGCTGGGGAAAACAGCGCCCGACGTTGGGCCTCCGCTTTGGCTGCTGCTGGAGCTGACCTACCGCTGCCCGCTGCATTGCGTGTTCTGCTACAACCCGACGGACTTCGCCAACACCGGGCCGGAGCTTGGCACCGAGGACTGGATCCGCGTGCTGCGCCAGGCGCGCGCACTCGGCGCGGTACAGCTCGGGCTTTCGGGCGGGGAGCCGCTGGTGCGCGAGGACCTCGAACCGATCGTCGCGGAAGCGCACACGCTCGGGTTCTACATCAACCTGATCACCTCGGGCATCGGCATGACCGAAGCGCGCATGCGCTCGCTCAAGGCCGCCGGCCTCGATCACATCCAGCTGTCGTTCCAGGACAGCACGCGCGAGCTCAATGACTTCCTGAGCAGCACGCGCACCTTCGAGCTGAAGTCGCAGGTGGCGCGACTCATCCGCCAGCACGGCTACCCGATGGTGCTGAACGTGGTGTTGCACCGGCTCAACATCGATCACGTGGGCGAGATCCTCGAGATGGCCGAGCGCATGGGCGCACAGTACGTCGAGCTCGCCAACACCCAGTACTACGGCTGGGCGTGGCTCAACCGCGAACACCTCCTGCCCAGCCGTGCACAGGTCGAGCGGGCGGAGGCGACCACGCGGCGTTTCCGCGAGCGCGTCGGCGGCAAGATGCAGATCTATTTCGTGGTGCCGGATTACTTCGAGACCCGGCCCAAGGCTTGCATGAGCGGCCTCGGGTCGGTATTTCTTGCGATCGCGCCCGACGGCACCGCCATGCCCTGTCACGCGGCGCGCATGTTGCCGGGACTGAACCTCCCCAATGTGCGTGAGTCGGACATCCGCGCTATCTGGTATGACTCGCCGGCCTTCAACCGTTTTCGCGGCGAGGCCTGGATGAAGGAACCCTGTCGCAGCTGCCCGGAAAGAACCAAGGACTTCGGCGGCTGCCGCTGCCAGGCGTACCTGCTCACCGGCGATGCCGACAATGCCGACCCGGTGTGTGATCTGTCTCCGCACCATCATCGGGTGACTGCCGCGGTGGCACGGGCTGACCTGGCGGCCTCAGTAGCGTCGGGGAGCGTGCGCGAGCAGGTGCTGGTGTTTCGCGATCATCGGACCTCGATCGCCGTAGTACCGGGCGAACCCGCCCGGCGCAGCTAGCGAGGCCGATGGCCGTGCGGCGGGTACTGAAAATGGGCGAGCCACCGCTGTACGAGGTGGCACGCGCCGTGACGCATTTCGATGCGGAGCTGGCCGCGCTGGTGAGCGACATGGACGACACCATGCGCACCCTGAGCGGTGCAGGCATTGCCGCCCCGCAGATCGGCGTGAGTGCGCGCGTGGTCATCTTCGAACTGCGCGACAACCCGCGCTACCCGCACCTCACTCCGGTTCCCTACACCGTGCTGGTGAATCCGGTGCTCACACCGCTGGGCAGCGAGCAGGAGGAAGGCTGGGAAGGGTGTCTTTCGGTGCCCGGCATGCGCGGGCTGGTACCGCGGTTTCGCCGCCTACGCTACCAGGGCTTCGATGCACAGGGGGCACCGATCGACCGGACGGTAGAGGGCTTTCACGCTCGCGTCGTGCAGCACGAGATCGATCACCTCGACGGCATCCTGTTTCCGCAACGGGTGCGGGATTTGCGCAACTTCGGTTTCGAGGATGCGCTCACCGGACAGATGACCCCGATGCCGGACTGACAGAATCTTCAGGAGACTGCCCACATGAGCCAGCGCGCCACGGGACCCTTTGAGGTGAAAGTCACGCCGCAGAAACCTGACACACAGATCGCCAGGGCCGCAAACCTGGGTCGGCTGACCATCGACAAGCGCTTTCACGGCGAGCTCGAGGCCATCAGCAAGGGCGAAATGCTGGCCGCTCAGACAGAGGTGAAGGGTTCCGCCGCCTATGTTGCCATGGAGCGCGTGACCGGAACGCTCAAGGGGCGCAGCGGCAGCTTCGTTCTGCAGCACAGCGCCACCATGAACCGGGGCAAGCCCGCTTCCTCCATCAAC
>DASWUP010000240.1:0-9129 GCA_036401635.1 Steroidobacteraceae bacterium | reverse complement strand
ACCCGGCCGTAGCGGTTCTCTCCTGCGCTCAGGAACGCCAGGTTCTGTGAAAGCGCGCGTGCGTAGGTGACGTCAACTGAACCTGCGGCAGAGAAATTGCCCTCGTCCGCGTAGTACGTGCCCTTCTTGTATTCGATCCGTTCGATGAGCTCCGGGATCATGAAATTGAGATCGCTGTATCCCTGCCCGTGGGCGTGGGTCGGCATGTTGACGGGCATGCCCTCGACGCGCGAGGCGAAGTCGGTGCCGTGGTCGAGATTGAAGCCACGCAGGAAGTACTGGTTCGCCTTTCCATCGCCGCTATGTTGCGTCACGATGAGGCCCGGCACGACCTCCAGCACTTCACCGGTACGCAGCAGCGGGCGGTTCTCGAGCTGCTCGGCGAGCACGGTCCCTTCGCTGACGGAGTTGAGCTCGCCGATGAGCTGACCCGTACGGGCGGCGGTGATCGTCACTTCTTCCAGGCGACCCGGAACGCCACCCGCCCAGGCTGCGACCGAGGCCAGGCTACTGAGGCCGACGACTCCAAGCGTCCCGAGAACTCGTGCGTGACGTTTCATGGCTCCTCGCTACCTGAGCCGATCGCCCTGATTGCACTACGGCGCGTGAGCTGCATTGGATGCACGTGAATTTATTCGCGCTGTCGAGCATCCGTGCCCCGCGTCCGACCGTAGAGGGATAGAACAACCTCACTACCGCGGAGCGATCACCATGAAATGCAGGACTCTTTTGGGCGCGTTGGCGCTGTCTGCCGCGACGTTGCCACTCATCGCGCTGGCCTCCAGCCACCGCGAAGCACCGCTGATTGCCGGGGAACCGAAGGTCGATGGCACCGACTTCTACATGTTCCGCAGCTATGAGCCGCACCGCAGCAACTTCGTCACCTTCATCGCCAACTACAACCCGCTGCAGGATGCCTACGGCGGCCCAAACTACTTCACGCTCGACCCCAAGGCGCTCTATGAGATTCGCATCGACACCGATGGCGACGCCAAGGCAGACCTCACGTTTCAGTTCCGCTTTACGAACACCTACAAGAACCTCACCGTCAACGCCGGCGGGCAGAACGTGGCGGTACCGCTCACGAATGTTGGCCCTATCTCCGCTGCCGGTGCCAACCTGAACCTCACCCAGAGCTACACGATCGAGCTGGTGCGTGGGGACCCGCGTTCCGGGATGCGCGAAGCGCTCACCAATGCGACGCTCGGTGGCCAGACGTTCTATAAGCCCGTGGACAACATCGGCACGAAGTCAATCGCCAACTACCCGGCGTACGCCGCCAACTTCATGTACAGCGTAAGCGTTCCCGGCTGCGCGACGCCGGGGCGGGTATTCGTCGGTCAGCGCAAGGACGGCTTCGTCGTCAATCTGGGCGAGATCTTCGATCTGGTGAACCTGAACCCGGTCGGGCCCCGCGACGGTGCACCCAATACCATCGCCGACAAGAACGTCACCTCGATCGCACTCGAGGTACCCATCAGCTGCCTCGTGAGCGCTAAGGATCCGGTGATCGGCGCCTGGACCACGGCGAGCCTGCGCCAGGGACGGGTCCTCAATCCCGACGGGGAGCGCAGCGAGGACGACGATGGCGTGCGCATCGATGGTGGGGCGTGGACGCAGGTCTCGCGGCTGGGCATGCCGCTGGTCAACGAGGTAGTCATCGGGCTGCCCGACAAGAACCGCTTCAACGGCAGCAACCCGAGCCACGACACGCAGTTCCTCACGTACGTAACGAACCCAACGCTCCCGGTGATCCTGAACGAGCTCTTCGGCAGTGCCGCGCTGGTGCCGGGAACGCCGCGCAACGACCTGGTAACCATCTTCCTGACGGGCGTGAAGGGACTCAACCAGCCCATGAACGTGACGCCAGGGGAGATGCTGCGCCTCAACACGGCGATTGCACCGACGCCACCTGCGGCGCAGAACGATCTCGGTGTGCTCGGCGGTGACCTCGCCGGATTCCCGAACGGTCGGCGGCCATACGACGACGTCGTCGACATTACGCTGCGGGCCGCTATGGGGGCCTTGTGCGGAGCGGTCGGGAATTGCGGCAGCCAGACCCGGGATCCCAATGGCGGACTACCGTACACGGACGGTGCGCGGGCCGCGGGACCCGATGCCGCGAACGCTCATCCGACCGGAGCCGAGAGTCCGAACGATTTTTACCTCGATGTGTTCCCGTACCTTCTCGACCCGATCCCTGGCTCGCCGCACGGCGCCCCGGTGCTGCCGTGAGTCGCCTTGTTGCGCTACTGCTTGCGAGCGCGTGCCTCGCAGGCTGCGGCGGGGGCACGACCTCGACGACGGCACCGCCGGCTGCGGCGACGCCGCCGGCTTCCCCGACGAGCGTTGACTTCACGGCGTTCACCAAGGAGCTGCTGAGTAACCAGTCTGATTCAGCCGAGCCGGTGCCGGTCACGGCCACGCAGTTCCTCTTCCCCGACAACGACAATCCGACCGCGTTTGCGGACGTACTGCCGGTGATATGAAGACCGGCGCAGGCAGTCAACGGCGATCGTGCGGAGCGCCGCTCCGCACGATCGTCTGCGTGGTGCTTGCCCTCGGATGCAGCGCCTCGTTGGCCTCGCCCTACCTGCCGGTGGATGACGGTGTGATTCTCGAGCACGTGCCGGCGCGCTCGGCTCTCGAGAGACTTGCGCCGCTGCGCGCTGCGGTAGCGGCGAACCCTGCGGATCTGCCGGCGGCCCTGGCGCTCGCTAAGGGATATATCGAGATCGGGCGGCGGGATGCCGATCCGCGCTTCATCGCCTATGCGCAGGCGACGCTCTCACCCTGGTTGGCGCGGCCGCCGCCTCCCGAGCCGGTACTGGTGCAGCAGGCAACGGCGCTGCAATACCTGCACCAGTTCAACGCCTCCCTCGCGCTCATCGATCAGGCCCTCGCGCTCGAGCCGCTCGACGGCCAGGCCTGGCTCACCCGCGCCACGCTTCTTGAGCTGCAGGGACGCTACCCGGAGGCGCGTCGGGCCTGTGCGCGGCTGGTGCGCACGGTCGATGCGCTCGTTGCGCTGACCTGTCTGAAGAGTGTCGAGGCCCGCACCGGCCGGCTCGCCGCGAGTTACGCAGCGCTGCGCACTCTCCCCATCAGCGATCCACGGCTACCGGCCGCTGTGCGCGGCTGGGCGCTTTCGGAGCTGGCCGACATGGCCGAGCGACTCGGCGATGAGGAGTCGGCGGAGGCGAATCTCAAGAATGCGCTGCAGAGCGCGCCCGAGGATCCCTATTTGAAGGCAAGCTGCGCGGATCTGCTCCTGCGCCGCAATCGTCCCGCGCAGGTCATTGCCCTGCTGCGCGGCAATGAAGCCCAGGATGCACTGCTGCTGCGTCTTGCAATCGCGGGCAAGCGCGCGAGCAGCCCCGAGGCGGGAACGTGGGCGGCGATGTACGAGGAGCGAATGCGCGCCGCGGTGCGCGACCGCGACTACACCCACCAGCGAGAGCGGGCGATGTTCCTGCTCGAGGTGCGGGGCGATGCCCGCGCAGCGCTCACCGCGGCGGTGAGCAACTGGGCTGCCCAGCGCGAGCCTGCGGACCTGCGAATTTACGCCGCGGCGGCGCAACGGGCGGCTTCGATCCCGGATCTCACCGCGATCGGTGCCTGGCTCGCGGCCGTTCATTACGAAGACCGGACCTTGACAGGACGCCCGTGAGCAGGTGGCGTCAATTACTCCTCGGGCTTGCGCTCGGGCTTTGGGCCGCAGGCGCCGCCGCGCACAAGCCGAGCGACAGCTATCTCACGCTCACGATACCGCCGGCGGGCACGCTGCTTCAGGGTCAGTGGGACATCGCACTGCGGGATCTCGATTTCGCACTGGGGCTCGACGCCAACCGCGACGGCGCTATCACCTGGGGTGAGCTCAAGGCAGCGAAGAAGCGTATCGCCGAGTATGCCTTCTCGCGCCTCACGCTCGAGGCGATCGGTCGCGGTGAGCGCAATCGCTGCGCCGCAGAACTCAGCGAGCTCCTGGTGGATGAGCATGTCGACGGCCATTACGCGGTGCTGCGCTTCAGGGCCGACTGCGGCCTGCGCCCGGTGGAGCTCGCCGTGCGCTACCAGCTGCTGTTTGACCTCGACCCGACACACCGGGGATTGCTCGAAGTGGCGGGCTACGGCCATCAGCTGGCCGAGGTCCTCAGCAAGGACGCGCCCGCCGCCATCATGAACCTCGCCTCGCCCGATCGCTGGCGGCAGTTCCAGGACTTCGTGCTCGAGGGTGTCTGGCACATCCTCGAGGGCTACGACCACATACTGTTCTTACTAACGCTGCTCTTTCCAGCCGTCGTCCTCTACGGGCGAGGGGGATGGGAACCGCGCGCGTCCCTGCGCGAGAGCGTCGTTGACATCCTCAAAGTGGTCACGGCCTTCACGCTCGCTCACTCATTGACACTCTCCCTCGCTGTCCTGGGACTCGTACACCTGCCGGCCCGGTGGGTCGAGTCCGCCATCGCCGTCACCGTGCTGCTCGGCTCGCTCAACAACCTGCGGCCGGTGATCGCGAGCCGCCGCTGGGCGATGGCGTTCGCCTTCGGACTCGTGCATGGGTTCGGCTTCGCCTCGGTGCTTGCCGATCTTGGGCTGCACGGCACAAATCTCGTGCTGGCGCTCATGGGATTCAATTGCGGCGTTGAGCTGGGTCAGCTTTCAATTGTTCTCGGCGTGTTGCCGTTCGCCTTCCTGTTGCGTCACACAACGCTGTATCGGCGCGCGTTCATGCCGGTCGCCGCGGCGGCAATCAGCTGCATTTCCGTGTACTGGCTCATCACGCGCCTCACCGGGATCAGCTTCTGACATTGCGACCAGCCGCCGCTGCCTTCTAGGATGTGTGAATGAACTCCGGCAAGCCGGACAGTGCGGAACTCGAAGTGTTGCTGGCGCGCTGCGCGGCGAAGGACGCAGCGGCTCTGGCAACGCTGTACGTACGCGTCGCACCGGTTCTGCTCGCCGTTGTGATGCGGATGCTGAGACGTCGCGACCTTGCCGAAGACGTCCTGCAGGATGTGTTCGTGAAGGTCTGGCAGCAGGCGAGCCAATTCGATCACATCCGGGGCCGGCCGCTCGCCTGGCTCGTCTCGATCGCGCGCTACCGGGCGATCGATCTGCAGCGCGGCAGCCGGCCAACGCTCGTCCTCAGCGATGCGGAAGCAGCCCTCGAGCCGCAGTTGCAGGTGGCCGACCCCGCCGAGCGTGCCGACGCCGGCATGGGTTCGGCCCTGCTGCGCTGCCTTGAACTGATCGGCGCGCCGCAGCGGCGTTGCCTCGTGCTCGCTTACGAGCAGGGCCTCACGCACCACGAGATTGCGCGCACGCTGGGCGAGTCACTGGGAACGGTGAAAAGCTGGGTGCGGCGCAGTCTTCTGAGCCTGCGACGGTGCATGGAGTCATGAACTACGACAGCCCGGAGCTGCTGGATCGACTGGCCGCCGAGTACGTGCTCGGCACGCTGCGGGGCCCGGCGCGCGCGCGCTTCGCGCGGCTGTGCGCGGCTAGCACCGCGGCACGCCAGGCCTTGCACCGCTGGGAGGACGACTTCAGCGCGCTCAGCCGCGCACTCGAACCCGTCCAGCCGTCCGCGCGCGTGTGGTTGGACCTGAGACGACGGATCGACGCGGGTGGTGCAAGGTCGCCGCGCCCCTCGTTCTGGCGCAGGTGGTCGCTGGCCGCCGCCGCGAGCCTCGCCGCCGTGGCGCTCATCGTCGGTCTGCTCGTGCACGAACAACGGGTGTCGTTGCAGGCCGTTGCGGTATTGGGATCGGATGCGGCCCACCCGGTGTGGCGCGTCGAGCGCGCGAAGGAACTGACTGCGCTTACCATCCGAGTGGTCGGCCCGGTGCGCGCAGCTCCCGAGAAAGCCTACGAGCTCTGGGCGCTGCCTCGCGGAGGTAAGCCGGTGTCGCTCGGTCTGCTGCCCTTGGGTGGCAGGCTCGAGCGCCCGCTCACCGAAGTGCAGCGCGCGGCGCTCCTCACGGCGGACAAACTCGCCGTCAGCATAGAGCCCGCCGGGGGTTCGCCCACCGGGAGCCCGACCGGGCCGGTGGTCATGGTCGGGAGCGTGCTCGGATGAGCGATCCGCGGACTTGCGGGTTTTCCCCCAGATCGCGCCCTGTAAGCCAGCAAGTAGTGCACCGCGTCACGCGCCGTGGGCGTTATGCCCGTGGGAATGCCGTAGTGAGCTGAGTGTAAACACCTAGCTATCGCGAAGGGACGCAAAACCTTAAAGTCCGTCACGCATGCCTGACATAAGGAATGCTCTGATAGACTCCTAGTTAAAAGGCAGCGGGGCTACAACAGTTGATGAACCAGGGTTTGCGGACCACAGTATTCGTCGGCTTGCTGCTTGCCGCTGCAGTCTCGCACGCTGCTACATCCGGGGGTACGGCACTGCCCGTACACCTGAAGTACGCTGGGCGCGCTTCCCAGGCGGCGCCCTCGCTGCGCTCGAGCGCCGCACTGGTTCTGGACGCCACGCACTCCTCGGTGCTGTATTCGCGCCGTTCGGACGTCGCCATGCCCATCGCCTCGATCACCAAGCTCATGACGGCACTGGTGGTCATGGACGCCGGGCAGCCGCTCGATGAGCGGCTCGAGATCAGCGCCGAGGACCGCAGTTACCGCAAGGGCCGCTCGCGCCTCGCTCCCGGAACCACGCTCTCGCGCGGCGATCTGCTGCACCTGGCGCTGATGTCCTCGGAAAACCTGGCCGCCCAGGCGCTCGGGCGCAACTTTCCCGGAGGGCTCGAGGCCTGCGTGAACGCCATGAACGCCAAGGCCCGCGAGCTCGGTATGACGAACGCGCACTTCGTGGAGCCGACCGGGCTGTCCGACGAGAACGTCGCCAGTCCCGAGGATCTGTCCAAACTGGTGATGGCCGCGGCCAAGGTTCCTGAGATCCGTGAATACTCCACCGACGGCCGCTACCAGGTACCTGTCGGCCGACGCATGCTGAGCTACCGTAACACCGACTCGCTGGTGAGCAGGCCGGACTGGAAGATCGAAGTGCAGAAGACCGGCTACATCTCGCATGCCGGCCGCTGCCTGGTGATGCAGACGGTCATCGAGGACCGCACCGTGGTGATCGTGCTGCTCAATTCCTTCGGCAAGCGCACGCGGGTGGCGGATGCGCGCCGCATCCGCAAGTGGATGGAGGCGACGCTCCTGACCCACGCCACCTCGGTGCCCGCGACGACCTGACACGCCCGGCACGGGGCGCCGGGCCAGCCTTAGGCGCGCGGCTCGATACTGCGCAAGTGCCGTGCGGCTGAGATCCACGCTCCCAGCCATCCCAGCACCGCCCCGCTCCCAAGCAGAATCCCGATGTCATCGCGCGACGGACCGCGCAGCAGGTAACGGCTGCCATAGAGCCGCGCGAGCGTCGCCACCGAGTCGCCTATCACGGCGACCGCGATCGCGAGTATCCCCCACGCCAGCAGCGCCCCGCCGAGTCCATACAGCACGCCGGTGTACAGGAACGGGCGGCGCACGAACGAGTTGGATCCGCCCACGAGCTTGGTCACTTCGATTTCCGCACGCCTTCCGGCGATCTCGAGGCGGATGGTGTTGCCGATGACCGCCAGCACTCCCAGGCCGAGCAGGGCCGTGGCAATGAGCAGCGCTCGCCGCAGCACCTCGAGAATCGCGTTGAAGCGCATGACCCATTCGGAATCGACCTGCACCAGGTCGACCTCGGGCCAGGCGCTGAAGTAACGACGCAGCGACTCGAGCGCCACCGTAGAGCTGTCCTCGGCCCGCGGCCGCACGTGCAGCACGTGGGGCAGCGGATTTTCCTTGAGCGCGTCCAGCGCATCCCCGAATCCCGAATAGCTGCGGAAGTCCTCGAGTCCCTTGTCGGCGGGAATCAGGGTCACCGCGGCCACGTCGGCGCGCTGCCCGGCCGAGCGCGCCAGCTGCTCGGCCTTGGCGAGCGGCACGTCGGTCTTCAGGTACACCGATAGGTCGACGGCGTTGGCGAAGTTGCCGGTGGCGAGCTGCGCATTGGTCACGAACAGGCGCAGCGCCGTGGGCAGCGCGAGCGCGAGCGCGATCACCAGCAGCGTCAGCAGCGTCGACAGCGGGCTGCGCGCCAGCCTGCCGAGCGAACCGAGCAGCGCCTGCAGGTGCCGGGCAGCGCCGACCGCGAGGCTCATCGCGTGGCCACCACGCTCGGCAGCGGGTCGGCCGCATCGCCGTGCACCTGGCCGTTCTCGAGCACGATCACCCGCTGACCGAACTCGTGCACCAGGTGCAGATCATGGGTGGCGACCACTACCGTCACCCCGACGTCCTGGAAGCGTCTGAACAGGCGCATGACCTCGCGCGACAGGTCGGGGTCGAGATTGCCGGTGGGCTCATCCGCGATCAGCAGCGGGGGCTTGCTGACGACCGCGCGCGCGATGCCGACGCGCTGCTGCTCGCCGACCGACAATTCGAGCGGCAGCACGCGCTCCTTGCCGAGCAGCCCCACCTGATCGAGCGCTGCGCGCACACGCTTGTCGATTTCCTTCAGCGGCGTTGCGGTCACCGCCAGCGGCAGCGCGACGTTGTCGAACACCGGACGATCGGCGAGCAGCCGGTGGTCCTGGAACACCACGCCGATGCGGCGCCGGAACGCGGCGATGTGCCGTGACTTGAGCGTGTGGGTGTTCCTGCCGTGCACCACCACGTTGCCGCGTGTCGGGCGCTCGAGCAGCGCGATGAGCTTGAGCACCGTGCTCTTGCCGGCGCCGGAGCGGCCGGTGAGGAACACCATCTCGCCGTTGTGGATGTTGAAGCTCACGTTGGTGAGCGCCTCACGCCCGTTGGCGTAGCGTTTGCTCACCCGGTCGAAGCTGATCATGCCGTGCCCGCCTGGCCGGCGGCGCCAGGCGCCTCGCGCGGCCCTTCGACCAGCGCGGCGGCAAAGGCCGCGGCGTCAAACTCGCCGAAGTCCTCGGGACTCTCGCCGACGCCGATGAAGCGGATCGGGATCGCGAGCTGCTGTGCAATGGCGATCACGATGCCGCCCCTGGCGGTACCGTCGAGCTTGGTGAGCACCAGTCCCGTCACACCCACCGCGTCCCTGAACTGCTGCGCCTGGGTGAGTGCGTTCTGCCCCTGATTGGCATCGAGCACCAG
>DASWUP010000239.1:0-8786 GCA_036401635.1 Steroidobacteraceae bacterium | reverse complement strand
CGGTGTGGGGCTCGGGTGTGTGGGCATGCGCGAACGGCGACGCGGCGGCCAACGCGCCAGCTGCAGGCCGCCAGGGCGCATCAAAGTGCAGCGCGGGCGCGGCGAAGGACGGAGCGGGCGTCGCAGAGGGGGCCGGCGGCGGCCCGGGCGCCTCGCTCACAGGTTCAACGTGTAGCGGCTCGGCGTGCACAGTTTCGGGCTGTACAGGTTCGTCGTGCACCGAGTCGGCATGCTCAGGCTCAACGCCTTCCTCGCCGCTCAACATGAGCTCTGCGTTCAGCTTCTCCAGCATCGCATCGGACTCGGCGTCGACCGGTTCCGGCGCGGCGGCCGGCGCCGCCGCGGGCGGGCCCGCCATCTCGGCGGATGGGGCGCCTGGCGAGGCGGGGGCACCGGAACGCGACAGACGCTGCAGTCGCGCGATGATGGCGCGCGCGGGCTCCACGCGCCGGCCGTTGATGACCTGCTCGCGCATGCGCGCGAGCTCGTCCAGGCTCGCCTGGATCACATCGAACACCGCGACATCGGCGGTGACCGTGCCATTATCGACCGACATGACGAGCGTCTCGAGCTCGTGGCTCAGATCACCCATCGGCGTGATGCCCGCCATGCGCGCGCCGCCCTTGAGGGTATGCAGCGGGCGCTTGAGGCTCAGGCGACAGTCCGCGCTGTTGGGCTGCGAGCGCCAGTCGGACAGCGCACGCTCGGAAGCATCGATCAGCTCGGTTGCCTCGTCGGTGAAAATGGCGGCCACTTCGGGGTCGAAGTCGACAGCCTCATCGCTCTGCTGCGCACCCTCATCGGCAGTCTCGGCCGCGCCAATTGCGGCGTCGATACCACTGTGCGCGGCAGCCGCGGCGATGCGCTGATCGAGGGCTTTGTCGGCGCGCTCGATCCGCTCGAGCAGCTGCCAGTGATTGACGAAGTAACCGGTGGGCTCATCCAGGTGCGTCGCGACGGACTCCATCGCGGCCATGCAGTCCCCGAGCAGGGTCAGATCCTCACTCCCAAGGCCCAGCCCGCTGGAGAAGGCGCGGCGCAGCCACTGATCCAGCGGCTGCGCGAGACGAATGCCGTGGCGGGCCTGAGCCATTTTCGAGCTGCCCGAGAGCGTGTGGCAGGCGCGATAGACGTCCTCGGGCAGCGCATGCGGTTCGGGACGCTGCGACTCGCGCGCGAGGTAGCCGCGCACGGTAGCCACGTGTGCCGCGGTCTCGCGCGCGTAGATATCGCGCAGTGTGTCGTCCGGCACCGCCTGCCGGGCGGCGCTCTCCGCCGCGGGCGTGGCCGGCGCGGGCGGGGCACCCGGCACAGGGCTCGGCTCGAAAGCGACTGCGGCGCTCGCCGGCATGGTGGGCCCCTGGCCAGCCGCGCTTGCGCCGGCGGCCGCGCTGGCTGCCAGTTGCGCCTCGGCCGCTCGCTCCTCGCCCCGCTCGGGCGTGCGGCGGGCATTCGCCTGGCGGCCCGCAGCCAGCGCATGCGCGCGCGAGGAGATGGCGTTCAGGTCGGCGCGCACCGGCTCGCCGGTCTGCAGCTGCCTGATCGGTTCGGGCAACGCGCTGACGGCCACGCGCAGGCTCTCGAGTATGTCCGGGGAGCGGGTCAGCGTGTTGTCGAGCACGCGGTTGAGCAGGTTTTCGATCGACCAGGCGAACTCGGCCAGCTCGCGTGCGCCGACCATGCGGCCGCTCCCCTTGAGGGTGTGGAAGGAGCGGCGCACGGTGACCAGCGAATCGCGCTCCAGCGGGTTGTGGTCCCAGGCGGCGAAACAGTGCTGGATCCTGGTGAGCTCCTCGTGCGCCTCCTCGATGAAGAGCTTCATCAGCTCCGGGTCGGCGTGCTCGACCAGCGCGGCAACTTTCGCGGTGCTCGACGGCGCCAGCGTCGGCGCCGTGGCGTCCACCGCCGCCACGTCCGGTTGCGGCGCGGGGAGTGGCGCGATGCTTGGAATCTGCACGGTGCGCGCATAGGCAGCGGGTTCGAGCGGTGCCACCGTGGGCACCGGGGGGGTCGGCTGCTGCTCGAGCGCCTGCACGCACGCCTGCGCATTGTCGAGCATGTACCAGGGATCGCTGCGCCCCGCCTGCAGCGTCTCCATGTAGTACTCGACGCTCACGATCGCGTCCGCGAGCCGGTCCACGAAGCCCGGCGGCAGCACGTGCGCGCCCGGTTGCATGACGCGCCGCAGCTGCACGGTGATCGCCCCGATGACTTCCACCGCGCGCGCCTTGCCGAGCAGCAGCAGTCCCGCCTTCATGCCGCGCATGAGGTCCTGCCAGCTGTCGAGGCCCGCCGCGTCGAGCGTGCCGCCGACACTTTGGGTAACGGCTTCCTTGATGCGCGCCAGATTGACGATGCACTCGCGTAGCACCGCCGCCTGCACCTGCTGAAACTCACTGTCCTCGGCGGGCTGCGCCAGCTCCCGATCCTTCGGCAGGATCATGCCGACCAGCTGGTCATCGAGCTTGTCCTCGACCCCGATCAGGGTCGCGGCGATCTCGACCAGCGTGGCTTCATCCGCCTTGAGCGAGCCATTGACGATCTTGCGCAGGCGCTCGGTCTCGCTCTGCACGTTGGCGCGCAGCTCCCCCAGGCCCAGGACCCCGAGTGTGTCGCCGATCTTGCGCAGCAGCTCGACCTGCGAGCTAAGCTCCTGCGGCTGGGCGGCACCGCGGCGCACGAAAATGTCGAGCACGTCCTTTACCTTGGCGAGATCCTCGCGGATCGCCGCGGCCACCGTCTGCATCAGCTTCACGCTCGGCGCAGACAGGTTCTCGCGCTCCTGCTCGATGCTCTCGTCGACCGGCAGCAGTTCGGAGAGGCGGAACGAGGCGCGCACCGCGCTCACGCGTGCGCCGGAGGATTCGGAACGCCCGACGTAATACAGCAGGTTGTTGAGCAGCTCGACCGGCGGTGACTGCGCATAACGCGCCTCGCCCTGCTCGTAGAGGCGCCGCATCTCGCGATCGCCGAGCCCCAGCAGCCGTTTCACCGACTGTCCACTCTCGAGACCCTTCTCCTGCAGCGCTTCGATCACCGCGCCGATCACCCACCACAGCTTGAACACCGGCTGGCGGGTCGCAATCTGCTCGAGCTTGTGCGCCACCGCTGCGAGTATCTCCAGGTTCTGCTCCGCGCGCTCGCCGCGGATCCAGCCGATGAGGCCCACCTGGTAGCGGGCGCGCAGCCGGCGCGACCATTGCTCGACCGTCATCGCGCCGGGGGCGGCCGCCAGCGGTTGCGCCTGCTTGTCGGACTTGAGGTTCAACAGCAGCAACGTGCCTTCGGACAGGAGCGCGTGGCCGCGCACCGCGCGCAGGTCGTTCAGCAGCGGCAGCAGCACCAGCGCCAGATCGCGGCCGCCGGCCAGCACGCGCTCCAGATAGCTCGGCAGCTGCACCATGGCGCGCATCAGCGCATCGAGGCTTTCGGCCTGGCTCTTGCGCTCGCTGTGGGTCATCAGCAGGTACTGCGCGACGTGCTCCATCTCCTCGGCGAGCAGCGCCGCCCCGTAGATCTCCAGCAGCCGCAGCACGCCCTGCACCTGGTGCAGTTCCTGCGCGCAGCGCTCGAGCAACGTCACGTTGTCGGGCTGCTCGACATAGGTCTCGAGTGCGCCGCGCGCCTCCGCCAGCGTAGCGTTGACTTCACGACCGACGAGATCGAATGTCTGGGAGGCGACGTCAGGCATGCAGTGGCTCTCGCAAAGAGATCATGAGCCGCCCAGCGCCGAGATCTGCCGTACCTTGGCGGTCGTCAGCGTGGCGTCCTCCAGACGCTTGACGATGCCGCTGCTCGAGGCGAGGCGCTCGCCGGAGTTGCCGGGCAGACGGAAACCCGCGGCGGACTTGCGCAGCCCGGCGGAAAGCTCGGCCAGCTTCGCGATGGCGATCGAGGTCGCGTTGGTCGATTCGGCTGTCTGGGCACTGATCTCCTTGAGAACCTGCATATTGCGCGCGATGTTCTGCGCCGCGTGAGTCTGCTGACGTGCACTGCCGGAGATGTTCTGCACCAGGCTTGCGATCTGGTTGGACACCTGCTCGATCTCTTCCAGCGCGGCGCCGGCGTTTTCCGCCAGCAGCGCGCCGCCGACCACATCGGTGGTGCTGCGCTCCATCGACACGACCGCCTCGTTGGTATCGGTCTGAATGGTGCGCACCAGCACTTCGATCTGCTTGGTGGCGTTGGCGGCACGCTCGGCGAGCCGTTGCACCTCGTCGGCTACCACCGCGAAGCCGCGGCCCGCCTCGCCAGCCATCGAGGACTGGATCGAGGCGTTCAACGCCAGGATGTTGGTCTGCTCGGCAATGTCGTTGATGAGCTCGACGATGTTGCCGATCTCCTGCGAGCTCTCGCCGAGGCGCTTGATGCGCTTGGAGGTCTCCTGAATGGTCTCGCGGATGGTGTTCATGCCGTCGATGGTGCGGCGCACGGCATCGCCGCCCTTGTGCGCCACCTCCACCGAATGGCGCGCGACGTCCGAGGCGCGCTCGGCGTTGCCGGACACCTCTTCCACCGAGCCCGCCATGCTGGCCGCCGACTCGGTGGCCGAGGCGATCTGCTTGGATTGCGCGCCGCTCGCCCTGGCGAGGTGCTGCGAGAGCGCCTGCGTCTGGCGCGTGGCGCTCTCCAGCTGGATTGCCGAGCTGTTGATGGTGGTGACCAGCCCGCGCAGCGCGTCCACCGCGTAGTTGATGGAATCCGCGATGGCGCCGGTGATGTCCTCGGTGACCGTAGCCTGCACGGTGAGATCGCCGTCGGCGAGGCTCGAGAGCTCATCGAGCAGCCGCAGAATCGCCTGCTGGTTGCGGTCGCTCTCGCGTCGCTGCGTATCCGCCGCGACACGCTGGCGCTCGACCGTGCGGCGCATGCGCAGCGCCGCCAGCAGCGCCGCCAGCAGCAGCCCGAGTCCCGCGGCCAGCAGCAGCAGCGGCGCCCAGGTGAGCATGCGGCCGCCGGCGGGGGCCGGGACGGTGGCGGCGAGTGCCGTGGCCGCGATATCGCGCGCGTCCACGGCGATGGCGCGCGCCGCGCTCTGCGCCGCCGGCAGCGCGGGCGCGGCCGCCACGGCGCGGCGCACCGTGGTGCTCAAGTCCGTGTAGATCGCATCGAGTGCCTTCAGATGCTTCGCGGCCTCAGGTTGGGTCACGTGCGGCAGCGCCAGAGCCGAATTGCCGCCCGCAAAGCCGGAGATCACCTGGCCCAGGTAGTCGCTGCTCTCGGCGATGCGCTGCGCCGCCTGCCCGGGATCGGTCGCGCCCTGGGTGAGCGCGGTCACATCCAGCTGCAGCCGCTGTGCGCGCCCCTCGAAACGCTCCAGTGTCGCGCTGACCGCGGGAGCGGGCGGCGGCGGCAGGTTCCTCGCGAGCGCGCCGACTTCGGCGAGCAGCCGCGGCACCAGCGTCGCGGTCTCGCGCGCAGCACTGCCCGCGTCCGACAGGGCGCCGCGCGCACGCAGCACCGCCGCGGCGTTGTTCGTCAGTCGCGTGAAGCGCGCATCGCTCGTGAACGGAGCGCTGGGATCGCGCGCGGCCGCGTCCTCGAGCTGTTTCTCGCGCTGTTGGAAACGCGTCAGCGCCGCGTCATCGCCCGCTACCGCAGCGCCGGCGTCGATCGCGAGGTTGTAGAGCGCATCGACCGGCACCGCGTGAGCGCTGCCGGGAACGCGCGCCTGCACCAGGGTGTAGGACACGCCGCTGCCAATCAGCAGCAGCGCCGCGCCCGCTAACAGCAGCGCCAGCCCGGTCGGCGGCCGCACCGTGGTAACCGGCGCGCTCATGCCGCGGCCTCCGTGAACGCCGGGCTCTCCAGCACCGAACGCAGGCTCAGCACCGGCCATTGTTCGTGGGCGCGGCGAAACGCGCCCGCAAGATAGCGCTCACAGCGCGCCACCGTAGGGGGAGCGTCCCCGGAGAATTCACTTTCCGCGAAGCGGCGGAAACCCAGCACCTCATCCACGAGCAGGCCGGCGGGAATCTCCCGGTGATTCACCACCAGCACGCGGGTGTTGCGGGTGATCGGCGTCACGCCGCTGCCGAGGAACTGGCGCAGATCGATGATCGGCAGCAGCTGGCCGCGCACGTTGGCGAGACCCTTGATCCAGCCCTTGGCTCCCGGAACCCGCGTGGTGCTCGCCGGCACGCCGAGCACCTCACGCGTTTCCTCGCGCGCGACCAGGTACAGATCGCCGGCCATGCGCAGCGCCACCCCGACCCATTCGCGCCCCGAGGTGACCTCCTGGTTCAGCTGCGCGGACACCGCGCGGCCGCGCCGCTCGAGCTCCGTGAGCAGCTCGAACGGCCGGTCCCGCAGGGACTTGAGCTCAACTTCAGGTAGCGCAGACGGCTCGGTCATGGGTGAAATAAGCTTCGGTCACGCCGCCAGAGTCGCCTGCGCCTTGGCGACCAGCTGATCGGGCGAAACGGGCTTGATCATGTAATCGACCGCTCCCTGGCGCAGCCCCCAGATGCGATCGGTCTCCTGACCCTTGGAAGTGACCATGATGATCGGAATCGTGCGCGTGCGCGGGTCGTTCGCCAGCGCGCGCGTGGCCTGGTAACCATTCATGCCCGGCATGACGATGTCCATGAAAATGAGATCGGGACTCATCTCGCGCGCCAGGCGCACGCCCTCGGCGCCGTCGGCGGCAGCCGCGGTGCGATAGCCATGCTTCTCGAGCGCCTTCTGCATGACGTGCACTTCGGTGGGGGAGTCGTCAACTATCAAGATCAGGGCCATTGCGATCATCTCCCGATATGCGTCTCGATCGCGGAGAGCAGCTCGTCCTTGGTAAAGGGCTTGGTGAGGTAATGCTCCGAGCCGACGATGCGACCGCGCGCGCGATCGAACAAACCGTCCTTGGAAGACAACATGATCACGGGTATGGAACGGAACACCTTGTTGTGTTTGATGAGCGAGCAGGTCTGGTAGCCGTCCAGCCGCGGCATCATGATGTCGACGAACACGATGTCGGGCTGATGGTCGGCGATCTTGGCGAGTGCATCGAAGCCATCGATCGCCGTGAAGACCTCGCAGCCCTCCTTCGCAAGCAGGGTCTCGGCGGTGCGCCGGATGGTCTTGCTGTCGTCGATGACGAGTACCTTGAGCCCCTGTAGCTTCGTAATGCTGCCGGTCACGGTCGGGCGACTCCTTGCCTTAAGGGATTAACGGCCCCGAGGCCGCGCGTGCGCGTGGCGGGCTTTGACCCCCGCGAAACCAGCTCGTACGCCACCAACGGCGCGCACCGTCCACACAAGCAGCCTAGTTTCGCGGGCCCCCTGCAAAGGGGCAAGCGCAGCGCGGTTTTAACATATCGGTACACCCCCTGCTATGCCATGCGCGTCACGTTTTTCGAAGGTCGCCCGAAGCTTTCAGCGCCGTCCATCGCCGGGGCAGACATATTCGAGCTGCCCTGAGCATAATCGGCGCTTCGGCAGCGGCTTGGGCAGGACCGGATGAACGCTCTCGGGCGACTGGGCGTGGTGATGGATCCCATCGGCGCCATCAGCTACGCGAAGGACTCGACGCTGGCGATGCTGCTCGCGGCGCAGGCGCGCGGCTTTGCGCTCACCTACCTCGAACAGCGCGATCTGTCGCTGCGCGACGGCGTCGCGTTCGGGCGCATGCGAGCGCTCACGGTCAGGCCCGACCCTGCGGGCTGGTTCACCCTGGGGGAGCCGGCTATCGAACCCTTGGGTGCGCTCGGGTGCATCCTGATGCGCAAGGACCCGCCGTTTGATACCGAGTACATCTACAGCAGCTACATCCTCGAGCGCGCCGAGCTGCAGGGGGTGCTGGTCGTGAACCGCCCGCAGGGCCTGCGTGACATGAACGAGAAGGTTTACACGGCCTGGTTCCCGCAGTGCTGCGCGCCGACCCTGATCACGCGCGACATGGAGGAGATGGCGGGTTTTCTGCGCGAGCACGGCAAAATCGTCTGCAAGCCCCTCGACGGCATGGGTGGGCGCTCGGTGTTCGTGCTCGCCGGGGGCGATCTCAACGCGCGCGTGGTGTTCGAGACCCTCACCGACTACGGGCAGCGCTTCGCGATCGCGCAGCGCTACATTCCCGAGATCGTGGAATCGGGCGACGCGCGCGTGCTGCTGATCGAGGGCGAACCGGTGCCGTACGCGCTCGCCCGCATTCCCAGCCCACAGGATCATCGCGGCAACCTCGCCGCCGGTGCCCGCGGCGTCGGCCGGCCGCTGAACGACCGCGACCGCTGGCTCGCTCGCGAGATCGGCCCGGCCCTGGCCGCCAAAGGCATGCTGTTCGTCGGCCTCGACGTAATCGGCGGGCTCGTGACCGAGATCAACGTCACCAGCCCCACCGGGATCCGCGAGCTCGAGAAGCAGTGCGGCATCCGCGTCGCGGACCTGCTGATCGCGGCGATCGAACGGCGCCTCGCGGCCGCGCCACGCCGCGCGCCCTCCGCCGTGGCCGCGACCGCCAGCGGCTGAGGACGCAACCGGAAATGGCGCGCCGCGCGCTCATGCTGCGGGAGGGTAAAGCCCCGGTCTGGGACCGGTTGCTGACCATGCTGTTTCTGGCGGGCCTGCTGCACGGACTCATTATTCTCGGGCTCACCTTCAGCGCCACCGCCGGCAACCGCGGCAGCGCCCCGGGACTGGAAGTGCTGCTGGTGTCGGACGAGCTCCCGGAGGCCGACAAGAACCCCACCGCGACCTACCTGGCGCAGCGCACGCCGCTGGGCTCGGGCAACACGCGCGAGCCGCTGGCGCCCCACAACCGCTCCTCCTTCGTCCCCAAGCAGAGACACGAAGGCA
>DASWUP010000238.1:0-12981 GCA_036401635.1 Steroidobacteraceae bacterium | reverse complement strand
AGCTGCGCAGCGCCTCATCTAAGCGCCTGAGCGCGTGCAACGCAATGCCCTGATTGTAGTGGGCCGCAGCAAATCCTGGCCGGAGCAGCAAGGTGCGCGAATAGCATCCCAATGCCTCCTGTAAACGTCCCAAATCGTGGAATGTCACGCCGCGGTTGTAATACGCCTCGGCATAGTCAGGTCGAAGCGCAATCGCCTGGTCGTAGCTTGCCAGCGCGGCATCGAGGCGACCAAGCGCTCTTAGCGCCCCACCGCGGTTGTTGGATGCCTCCGCATAACCCGGCTCGAGTTCCAGTGCGCGGTCGTAGTGGGCCAATGCGTCGCGAAAGCGGTTGAGGTCGCTAAGGACGTTGCCGTAGTTGTTGTGTGCCGTCGCATGGTCGGGCCTCACCGCAACCGCGCGCCCCAACAGGGCTGCCGCTTCTTCGGGATGCTGCGTCTGGGCTTTGATGATTCCCAGCAAGTTCAGCGCATCGAAATGATCAGTGCAATTGGCAAGGATCAGTCTGCACAGTTGCTCGGCCTTTGCCCAATCGCGGGCGGCGTAAGCCGCTGCCGCGGCCTGCGTCGCCTCTGCTGGCGATATCGTGAGCTGCCCACGACCGGACATGGCGGACCGTTATTTCACGTCAAGGGATCATTTTCGGGCGGGAGCCAGCCCGCGGATCGTGAACCATTATACTGCTAGCGGTGGGACTTTCAGGAGTCAGGCGATGCGGATAGGGATGATCGGACTCGGGCGCATGGGCGCCAACATGGTGCGGCGCCTGCTGAAGGGTGGCCACGAGTGCGTGACCTATGACCCCAAGTCCGAGGCGGTGCAGGCGGTGGTGGCGTTCGGTGCGCAGGCGGCGCGCTCACCAATGGAGCTGCTGCGCGCACTGACACCGCCCCGGGCCGTGTGGATCATGGTGCCGGCGGCGATCGTGGATGCGGTGATCGCGCAGCTGCGGCCGCACTTAGGCGCTGGCGATGTCCTCATCGACGGGGGCAATTCCAACTACCACGATGACATCCGCCGCGCCGACGAACTCAAGGCAGCCGGCATTCGCTATCTCGACGTCGGCACGAGCGGTGGCGTGCTCGGGTTCGAGCAGGGCTACTGCCTGATGATCGGTGGCGAACCCGAAGCGGTGGCGCTGCTGGAGCCGGCGCTGGCGACGCTCGCGCCGGGTGGCAGGCTGCCGTCCACACCGGGGGGGAGCGGCGCCACCGGTGCTGCGGCCGCGGCGCTCGGCTACCTGCACTGCGGGCCGCATGGCGCGGGCCACTTCGTCAAAATGGTCCACAACGGCATCGAGTACGGGCTGATGGCGGCGTACGCGGAAGGTCTCAACGTTCTGGCCAATGCGGACGCGGGGCTGCGCAGCGCCGCGGCAGATGCCGAGACCGCCCCGCTCTCGAACCCGCGCTTCTTCCAGTACCGGCTCGACCTTGCCGCGATCGCGGAAGTCTGGCGCCACGGCAGCATCATTTCCTCACGCCTCCTGGATCTCGCCGCGGCGGCCCTGGCGCGGGACGGAACGCTCGTCGGCTTCGGGGGGCATGTGGCGGACTCGGGCGAAGGACGCTGGACGGTGCAGGCGGCGATCGAAGTCGGCGTGCCCGCCCAGGTGCTGAGCGCGGCGTTGTATTCGCGCTTCGAGTCGCGCGGGCAGGCGGAGTTCGCCAACAAAGTCCTGTCCGCGATGCGCCTGGGGTTCGGAGGCCACGTCGAGCAGTCTTCCTGAAGGGGCGAGGGATCCATGGAACGCCGTGACTGTGATGCCGTCGTCCTGTTCGGAGCGACCGGCGATCTGTGCTATCGCAAGATCTATCCGGCGCTCTATCATCTTGTCCGCCGGGGCCTGCTGAGCGTGCCGGTGATCGGCGTCGCACGCCAGGGCTGGAAAATCGGGCAGCTCGTGGGGCGCGTGGGCGAGAGCCTGAAAGCCTTCGTGCCGCGGGCGGACGAGGCGGTGGTGGCGCGCCTGGTGAGCTTGCTGCGCTACGTGGACGGCGACTACAACGCTCGCGCCACCTTCGATTCACTGCGTGAGAGCCTGGGCAGCGCGCAACGGCCGCTGCACTACCTCGCCATTCCACCCAGCGTGTTCCCGGTGGTCATCGAACACCTGAGCGCTTCCGGCAGCGCGCAGGGCGCGCGCGTGGTGGTCGAGAAGCCCTTCGGGCGCGACCTCGCCTCTGCGCGGATGCTCAACCAGGCACTGCACGCGCACTTTCCGGAATCCAGCATCTTTCGCATCGACCATTACCTCGGCAAGGAAGCGGTGCAGAACCTCTTGTACTTCCGCTTCACCAACTCCTTTCTCGAGCCGGTGTGGAATCGCAATTTCGTCGCCAGCGTGCAGATCACCATGGCCGAGGCGATCGGGGTCGCCGGGCGTGGCCGCTTCTACGAAGAGACCGGCGCGCTCCGCGACGTGTTACAGAACCATCTGCTGCAGATCATCGCGCTCCTCGCCATGGAGCCGCCGGTGAACACCGAGGGCGAATCGCTGCGCGATGAAAAGGTGAAATTGTTGAGGGCGGTGCGTCCGGCAGTGCCGGCGCAGCTGGTGCGCGGACAGTTCAGCGGCTACCGCAAGGAATCGGGCGTGGCGGCCGACTCGCAGGTGGAGACTTACGCCGCGCTCGCCTTGGCTGTCGACTCCTGGCGCTGGAGCGGTGTGCCGTTCTACCTGCGCGCCGGCAAGTGTCTGCCGGTGACGGCCACCGAAGTCGTCGTGGACCTGCGGCCGCCGCCCGTCAATGTGTTTGGCGAGTTGGGCCCCGAGCAGCCCAATCACCTGCGCTTCCGCGTCGGCCCCGACGTCGCGATTGCGCTGGGCGCCCACACCAAGAGACCCGGGCCTGTCATGACAGGGCAACCGGTGGAGCTGTTCGTTGCACGGCAGCAGGGCGATGACATGGACGCCTACGAAGTCCTCATCAGCTCCGCGATCATCGGCGACACCGCGCACTTCGCACGCGAGGACGAGGTGGAAGCCGCGTGGGCGATCGTTGATCCGGTGCTCAATGCGCGCGCGCCACCGCTCGAGTACCTGCCGGGAAGCTGGGGACCCCCGCAGGCTGAAAGCTTGCTCAAGGGTCCGTGCGGCTGGCACAACCCGGGCGCAAAGCCGCAGGACTGGACGCGCTCGTGCGCGCGCGCGGAACCACCGTAGGCATCGCGCGCGTGCAACGCAGCCGCCGCGCGCTGAGCGCGCTTGCGCTGCTGCTGCTGGCGCTGCCAGCTGCGTCGGCAGGCGGCACGCCCGGGGACGCACAGCGCATCGAGCGCGTGCTCGCGCAGACGCCGCTCATCGACGGGCACAACGATCTACCGTGGGAGATCCGCGCGCGCTTCGGGGGCGATCTTAATAAGATCGATCTTGCTGCCTCCACCGCCGCGCTACCGGCCCCGCCCGATGGCGCGCCCCTCGTAACCGACGTTCCGCGGCTGCGCGCGGGGCATGTCGGGGCGCAATTCTGGTCGGTGTGGATCCCGGCTCAGACCAAGGGACCGGAAGCCGTCCAGATGACGCTCGAGCAGATCGATCTGGTCAAGGCGATGTGTGCGCGCTATCCGAACGATCTCGCCATGGCGTACACGGCGGCGGACATCGTGCGCCTGCACCGGATGCGCCGCATTGCCTCCCTGATCGGGGTCGAAGGCGGCCATCAGATCAACAACTCGCTCGCCGTGCTGCGCGGCTATTACGATGCCGGCGCGCGCTATATGACGCTCACCCATTCCTCCAATACCGACTGGGCGGATTCCGCCACCGACACCCCCGCGCACCAGGGCCTTACGCCCTTTGGCCGCGAGGTGGTGCGGGAAATGAACCGCCTCGGCATGCTCGTGGATCTCGCGCACGTATCGGCCGACACCATGCGCGCGGCGCTTGCGGTGACCGAGGCGCCGGTGATCTTCTCGCATTCCTCCGCCCGCGCCCTGGTCGATCATCCGCGTGACGTGCCCGACGACGTGCTGCATCTCGTGGCACAGAACGACGGCGTCGTAATGGTCAACTTCTTTCCCGGCTACGTCTCGGAGGCGCGGCGCCGCTGGGAGGCGGATCGCGCTGCGGAACAGGCGCGTTACAGCAGCCCGCCTTTCGGTGGCCTGTACATCGGGCAGCCCGAACGTATTGCGGCGGCATTGAGGGCCTGGCAGCAGGCTCACCCGAAACCACCGGTCGGGATCGCCGCAGTCGCCGATCACATCGAGCACGTCCGCAAGCTCGCAGGCGTCGATCATGTTGGCGTAGGTTCGGATTTCGATGGCATTCCAGAAACCCCCGTGGGATTGGAGGGCGTCGACAAGTTTCCGGCGCTCCTTGAGGAGCTGGCGCGCCGCGGCTGGAGCGACGCGCAGCTGGCGAAGGTCGCGGGCGCGAACCTGTTGCGCGTGATGCGGCAGGCGGAAGCTGTGAGCGCGCGGCTGCGCTCTGCGCGAGCGCCCTCGTCGGCCACACTCGCCGGGCTCGACGCTGTTGCGGCGCCCGCGGCGCGCTAAGGTGCTCGACCCAACACGGCGAGCTCGGCCGCCACGCGCTCGAAGACTTCTGGCCAGTCCCCTGGCACACGCTGGCGGAACAGCCGCATGGTCGGATACCACGGGCTGTCCGAGCGCTCGGTGAGCCAGCGCCAGTCGGGCACTGCCTGCAGGACGACCCAGACGCGAACGCCGAGTGCGCCCGCGAGGTGGGCCAGAGCCGTGTCCGCGGTGATTACCAGGTCGAGGCCCATCATGATCGCCGCAGTCTCATCGGCGATCTCATCGGGCCCCATACGAAGCGGATCAGTCAATTGGGCAAGCTCGCGGCTGAACCCGACCTGGGCGCGTTGTTCGGCGCCTGAGCCCTTCTGCAGCGACACCAGGCTCACACCTTCTATCCGCGCAAGCGGCGCAGCTGCTGCGAGCGGAAACGAGCGAGCCTCGAGCGCAGACAGTTTCTCCGCCTCCGGATTGCCGTGCCAGTTGAGCCCGACCTTGAATCCCGGCAGAGCGCTGAGCCGCTCCCCCCAGGAGCGCACCGCCGTCGGATCGACCCGCAGGTAGGGCACGCCGCCGGGAATCGTGTCGATCTCGGTGCGCAGGGCGAGCGCCAGGCTCAAGAGCGGGATGTGCAGGTCACACTCGGGCAGCGGCTCGCCGCGGCCGATGAGCGTGCCGCGCATCGCGAGCGAACCCAACAGGCGCTTGAGGACCGGCTGCACCTCGAAGACCACCTGCGCGTCCAGCGCCTCGAGTGGGCGAATGAAGCGGCAGAACTGCAGGGTGTCCCCGAGTCCCTGGTCGGCGTACACGAGGAGCGTCTTGTGCGCGAGCGACTCGGCCCCCGTCCAGCGTGGGCTGGCGAAAGTGCGCGCCTCGTGCCGCGCACGCTCGAGCCGCGAGCGCGATTCGTAGAGCGGCCAGCCGTCCCGGAACTCTCCCATCGCAAGCTTCAACACCGCCTTGGTCCAGGTGGCGGTGGGATCATCCGGCTTGATCGAGAGTGCGCGGTCGAGGCTGTCGAGTGCCTCCTGATAGCGCCCCAAGCCCCTCAGCGCAATGGCCGCGTTGGTGAAAGCGTCCGCGTAGTCGGGCCTGAGCGCCACGGCGCGAACGAAGTCCGGCAGTGCGTCGGCGGGTCGGAACAGCCGCACCAGCACCGCGCCACGGTTATTGAGCGCCTCCGCGGAGTTCGCATCGAGCGCCACTGCCTGATCGAAGCTGGCCGCAGCCTCCGCGTAACGCTCCAGCAACGCGAGCGCGACGCCACGCTGAAAGTGCGTATCAAACAGCTGCGGGGCCAGCGGCAGTGCACGCTCGAAACTCGCAAGCGCCTCGGCAGGCCGACCGAGCTCGAGGCAGCTCTTGCCACGCCACAGGTGTGTCGGCGCCGCAGCGGGCGCAAGCTCCAGAGCGCGCTCGAAGCTCGCGAGCGCCTCGGCGTGGCGCTCAAGGCTCGCGAGCGCGAGCCCGCGGTTGTGGTGCGGGATCGCATCGCGCGGCGCGATAGCGATCGCGCGCTCGAAGCTCACGAGAGCTTCGTCCTGCCGGCCCAGTGCGAGCAGCTCGGTACCGCGGTTGGTGTGCAGCGCCGCTTTTTGCGGCTGCAACGCCAGCGCTCGCTCAATGCTCAACAGCGCCTCGCGGTGCCGTCCCAGCGTCGCCTCGATGAGGCCCAGATTGTGGTGCGCTTCGGCGTTGGCGGGATTGAGCGCGATCGCCCGATTGAAGCACTGCCGTGCATCCTCGTGACGGTTGACACGTTCCAGGGCCACGCCCAGGCCGTTGACCGTCTGATCGTCGTTGGGCGCAAGCCGGACCGCCTGTCCGAAACTCGCCAGCGCCGCTTCAGGCTGGGCCAGGTGCATGAGCGCGGTGCCGCGGCCGCGATGCGCCACGACCAGATCGGGCTGCAGGGCGAGCGCGCGCTCGTAGCACGAGAGCGCCTCGGCGTGACGCCCGGCCCCGTTCAGCGCACTGCCGAAGTTGGCCTGCATGGCCGCATTGGCTGGCTGAAGCCGCACCGCCGCCCCGATCAGGCTCACCGCGTGCTGCGCATCCCCGAGTGCCGCCACGGCGAGGCCCATGAGGTGCAGGGCGTCGCTGTTGAGAGGCTCACGGGCGAGCACCTCGCGATATAACGACACGGCCTCGGCCACGCGTCCCTGGTTGTGGAGCGTGAGCGCCTGCGCAAGCGTGGCACCGCTGCCGCTCATCTGGGGTGGCGCTTTCAGGTCGCCGCGGGCGGGGGCGTCGTCGGGTAACGCTCGACCAGGTCGCCGAGCGTCTCCTTCAACGGCCCGAGCCACGCGTCAAAGTGACGCCACTGATCGACACTCTCGGCGTAGATCGGCTGGCGGACCTGCTCCGAGCTGACGGTGTGCACGACGCGGGGATTCTCGTAGAACCGCAGGCACTGCTCTTCGAATGGCAGCCCGCAGTAGTCGAGGAGCTTGCGCAACTCAGCTTCGGGATCGGCCACGAGCTGTTCGTAGTGCACGCGATGCACGCGGCCCGGAAGAACCACATCGAAATGCTCCATGAGTGCGACGTAGTCCCGGTAGTACTGCCCCAGCTCCCGCAAATCGTAGGTGAATTTCTGGCCCCGGCTGAAGAGCTGCCTGTAGCAGGAGAAGGCGCAGCCGAGCGGGTGACGCCGCGCGTCAATGATCGCGGCGTGGGGGAACATGAGATGGATGAAACCGATGTGGCCGAAATTACCGAGCATCTTGTCGACGAAGCGCGGCCTCTCCAGGGCGCGGTACGCCTGCGTGCGCGACAGGTAGCGCGCCGCAAAGGCTTCGGTCTCCTGCCGGTCGAGCGCGGCGACCGGTTGCGGGTAAGGCGCCCGTTCGGCGGCACCCGTACGCGACCACAGCTCGAACGCAATGGCGGCGATGTCCACCAACTCGCGCGTGCCTTCGACCTGCGAGTGGCTCGCCAGCATCTGCTCGAGCAGCGTCGACCCCGAGCGCGCCACTCCGACGATGAAGATCGGATCGCGCTGCCCGCTTCCCCAGCCCACACGCTCGGCAAAAAAGCGCGTGGTGTAGAGCGCCTTTTGCCTGTGCACCTCCGTGGTCACCGCGTCCGGATCATAAAAGATCGTCGCGCGGTGAAGCGCGTTGCCGTGCGCATAATGCCCGAAGGAAGCTGCGAACTGGCCTGCATCCTCGAGCGCCTTGCCCAACGCGAACTCGAGGTGTATGCGGTCCTCGCCCCGTGCGGCACTGTGCGCGAGCTGCTCATGCATCGCGGCGAGATCGGCGCTCGTGAAACGGAAGGTCTTGAGATTGGCGAGGCTCAAGTAGGCGCGACCGCAGTTGGGTCGTACCGCAAGCGCTCGCCGGAACAGCTCGATCGCCCGTGGTTGCTCCCCGATCTCGCGCAGCAGGTGTCCGAAGAGAAGCCACGCCTGGTCCTCGTCCGGGTGGGCAGCGACGCCTTGCTCCATCAGGGCAATCGCCTCGTCGTTGCGGCCGACGAGTCGCAGCGCCACGGCTTTGAGACTGAGGTACTCGATGTTGTGAGGCTCCGATGCGAGCAGCCGCTCCAGCAGCGGCAGCATCTCTGCGATCCTCTGCTGCGCATACAGCACGCGCGCCAGGTCGTAGCGGGCCGCGGCATAGCCCGGCGCGAGCGCGAGGCACTTCATCAAGCATTGTTCCGCCCCTGCATGGTCTTCGCGCCGCATGGCAGCGTCCGCAAGCATCCGCAGTGCCACCACGTCGCGCGGTGTCTGCTGCAGATGTCGTCGCAGGATGGCCTCGGCGGCCTCCAGCCGATCGTCGGCGAGGGCAGCACTCGCATCGTTGAGTTCGGACGGCTGCCGCGCCAGCCGGCTGTAGTGCGCGTATGCCGCATCGCCTTCCAGCGTCTCGCCGTCAGCGAACAGCTGCGCCGCGAGCTCCCGCCAGGCATCGGCGAGTCCTGCGTCCAGCACGACCGCACGTCGCAGCGCCGCCAGCGCCTCGGCACCACGGCCGCCGGCGGCATACGCGCGACCGAGCTCGAGCTGCATGAACGGCGATTCGGGGTGTGCCTTCGCGAGCGATTCGAGCACCGTCGCCGCCCCTGCCGGATCACCGAGCTTGCGGCGGGCGGCTGCGAACAACAGGTTCGCCTCCGTGTTTCCGGGTGAGCCCGCGAGGATGTCGGTCGCCCGGCGCGCCGCGGCCGCCGGGTCCGATTCGAGCAACAGCGTTGCGCGCATGAGCTCGAGATCGACAGAGGCACTAGGGGTCAAATCGGGAACTCCCGGAACGCCGAGGGTGGCGGGGCGCAGTCAGCAGATCTGGCTGCGTGCAGGCACCGCCCGGCGCATCCGCGCCGATCTGCAAGGCCCCGGACGGCGCCCGTATCTAAGCGGACTCGGCCGGTTGAGTCAAACGCGTACAATTACCGTCTGTTTGGAGCGTTCCGGGGACGACATTGAACACCGCAGTACCCGCACCGTTGGACGATGCGGCGATCATCCGCGTTCTGCAGGCTTGCAAGGCGGCGGCCGCCGCCGGGCGCATGGGGGAATCCGAGCAGCTGCTGGTGCGCCTCGCGCAGCAAGCTCCCAATCACCCCGCAGTGCTCAACGAACTCGGCGTGCACCTGCTCGACCGGCGTGCAGCGGAGCAGGCGCACGCGCTGTTCGTGCGGGCGACGACTGCGGACCCCAGGCACCCCTCACTGTGGGCAAACCTGGCGAGCAGCCTCAAGGCGCTCGGACGGCGTGCCGAGGAGATGGATGCAATCGAGCGGGCGCTGCAGCTCGAGCCGCGCCACCTGTCCGCGCTGCTGCAGAAGGGCGCCTACCTCGAGGAGTCGGGCGACCTGCGCAACGCGGCGCGTACCTATCAGAACGCGCTCGCCTGCATTCCACCCGGCGCCGAGTTAGCGCCTGCCGCGCGCGAGGCGGTGAGCCGCGCCAGGACGCTGGTGGAGGCCGACCTCGCGGCGCTCACCGCCGCGCTCGAGGGGCCGCTGGCCGCGATCCGCGCACGCCACGGCGGACAGCGCCAGCGACGCGTCGAGCTGTGCCTCGAGGCACTGATGGGCAAACGGTCGGTCTTTTATTCACAGCCGACCTGGATGTATTTCCCGGAGCTGCCGGCGATCGAGTTCTTCGAGCGCGCGGACTTTCCGTGGCTCGACGCGATCGAGGCGGTGGGCGATGAGATTCGTGCCGAGCTGCTGCGGGTGCTGGTGGCCGACCGCGAGGGACTGCAGCCGTACATCGACTTCCCCCCGGACATGCCGCTCGATCAGTTCCGCGAGCTCAACCGCTCGCGGCGCTGGAGCGCCTATTTCCTCTGGAACCAGGGCGAAGCGAATGCGGGCCACATCGCGCGTTGCCCGGTGACCGCACGGGCGCTCGAGGCCGTGCCGCCGCGCCCGCGGATCGCCGCACGCGCACCGACGGCATTCTTCTCGATCCTCGATGCCAATACCCGAATTCCGGCGCACACCGGCGTCACCAACACGCGCCTCACGGTTCACCTGCCGCTCATCGTGCCGCCGGGCTGCGGTTTCCGGGTCGGCGCGACGACGCGCGAGTGGCTGCCGGGCAAGGCATGGGTGTTCGATGACACGATCCAGCACGAGGCGTGGAATTCCTCCGACACCCCGCGCGCGATCCTGATATTCGACATCTGGAACCCGCTGCTCACGGCCGCTGAGCGCGAGCTGGTACAGGCCGCCACCGAGGTCTATGTACAGCACTACGCGTTACCCGCCGAGAAGACCGCATGAGTGGCCGTCGTCGGGCGCTACGAGTCGTCCTGTCGGTGGGACTCGCTGGCCTCACCCTTGCGGCAGCCCGCGCCGCTGACCCGAGCGCCAGCGCGGAAATCACCCGTTGCGCCGCCATCACGGGGGCCGCTGAGCGGCTCGCCTGCTACGACGCGCTGGTTTGCGCCGGCATCGCGGCGGCCGAGGAGCGGCTCGCCTGCTACGACGCGCTCGCGAAGCGCAAGTCGGCGCCGCCGCTGGCCGCCCCTGCCGGGGCGAGCTTCGGGCTCGAGAGCCGCAAGCTCCCGGCGACACCGCAGGGCCCGCAGCTGATCAAGGCGCTGGTGGCCAAGGTCAGCGTGGATCGTCTCGGCACCGTGAAGGTGTCGCTGGACAACGGGCAGTCCTGGACGTTCAACGACCCGGATGCGCTGCTGAAGTCAGGTGACGCGGTGACGATCAGGCGTGCCGCGCTCGGCTCGTTCCTCATGACGATACCCAACCGCCACACCTACCGCGTGGAACGTATTGAGTAACGCCGGCAGCGGGTCGGAGTGCCGCGCGCTACGGCGCAGCAGGGGAGCCCAGCCGCTCCACCCAGCGCTGCAGCAGCGGCTGGAGGGGCTCGAGCGCCGCACGGTAGTGCTGCCAGTGTCCGATACCGGATGGATCGAGACCACGCGCGAGCTGCGCGGTGCTCGGAGTCGCGCGTTCACGCGCCTGCACGCGGCTGGCGAACGCGTGCAGGCTGGTGCTCCACTCGAGCCCGAGGAACTCGCAGATGGCGCGCGTCTGGCCCGCGAAATCCGCCATCAGGCACTCGTAGCGTACCTCGTGCCAGTCAAGGCCAAGTAGCGGCCGTGCCGCCTCGGCAAAGTCCATCACCGCCTCGTAGAACTGCGCCGCGCCCTCCAGCGTCAGCATCTGGTACATGGCGGGATTCATTCTGAAGCGGCGCCGGAAGCAGCTCAGCACCACGTCGCGCGGATCGCGGCACACGAACAGAATCTTCGCGCGCGGGAACAGCTGCGCGATGAGTGGGAGCTTGAGCGTATTGAGCGGATGCTTGTCGACGAATATTTTCCCCGCGACGTCAACCCCGCCGGCACGGACGCGCTCCCAGTATGCGGCTCGCAGCGCACGCAGCTCGCTCTCCTGCGCGCGTGCGAGCGGCCCGAGCTCTAGCGGCTCGCGCATGAACCTGAGCACCCCCTCGGTCAGGAGCTCGTGCTCCTCGAGGCTCACCACGCCCGGATGACCATCGAGCACGACCTCGAGGAGTGTCGTGCCGGAGCGTGGAAAGCCGATCAGCAGGACGTGCTCCGCCGCGCCGCCGGCGACCGGCTGCGGCGCTGCACCCGGGGTCCACGCGGGCGCGACTTTCTCCAGCGCCGCCGTGAGTGAGCGGGTGTACGCGAGCAGGCTCGTCGCGGCCGCGAAGCGCCGGTGGATGTGCCGCAGGGACTCGTTGCAGGCGCTGTAGGCGTCGAACGCCTCGTGGTAGCGGGCAGCGGCGTCGAGCACGTCACCGAGCAGGCCGTGCGCGCGCGCCTTGTCGGTGGGTCCCGCGCGCCGGTCCGCGAGCAGCTCGCGAAGCAGCGCCTCGGCGCGCTCAATGCCCCGCCTGCAAGCTCCGCCGCGGCGAGGCTCAGCACGGCGTCCGGGAAGCCCGGGACCCGCGAGAGCAGCTGTTCGGCCCAGCGCCGCGCCTGCTCGTGCTCGCCGCGGTGCGTGGCGATCGAGGCGAGCGCGCCCATGGCCGCGAGGTTTCCGGGATCGAGCTCGAGCGCGCGCAGGTGGCTCGCCTGCGCGGGTCCCAGCAAGTCGAGCGCGATCAGGGCGTTGCCCTTGTTGGCATGCGCAAAGGCAAGCTCGGGATGGCTCCTGAGCAGCGCCTCGACGTGGTACAGCGCCTCCGCGGGCCGATCGACGCGCTGCAGGCACAGCGCCAGGGCGTTGCGTGCCGGGACGTCACCCGGGGCGAGCGCCACCGCACGCTCGAGCAGGCGCACCGCGTCGTCGAACCTGCCCTCCTCCTCGAGGCGCGTCGCCAGCACGTTGAGGAGCAGCGGATGCTCGAACCCTTCAGCCAGCGCCTTCTCGGCGATGGCCGCGGCGCGCCGGATGTCGCGGTTCTGGGCATGCGCCAGAACCGCGGCCAGCATGGCCTGGTCGGCCTCAAGGTTGCGTGCCATGCCGGCATGATGCCAGAACCCGCCGCGGCGCAAAAAAACGGCGGGCCGAAGCCCGCCGCAATTTGGTTCCGATGAAGTTTGACGCTGCGTCAGAACTTCGCACTCAGGTGCGCGAAGATGTAACGGCCCAGCGTGTCGTACGTGCCCACCCAGGTGTTGTCGTTGCAGCTGTTGTTCGGGCAGTCCGAGAAATTCCCGTTCAGGATGAGCGGCGGGTTCTTGTCCGCGATGTTGTTGACGCCCAGCCGGAAGTCGACGTTGCGCCCGATCGGAACGGCTGCCGACAGGTCCAGGTAGTTGTAGGCCGCGATGTGCGCGGTCGCCGGGTAGAACGCGGCTTGCAGCTGCGGGTCCGAGCTCGAGCGGTCCACTGCCACCGAGTTGATGTGACGCCACCTCACGGTCACGTCCAGGCCCGCCCAGGGCGCTCCCCAGGTGGTATTGAGCACGTGACGCCACTTCGGCAACGGAGCACCGCAGGTCGTTCCGAACAACCCGACGCAGTCGAATGCCGCACCGGTCGGCAACGGTTGTGTCAGGAAGTCCTTGGTGTACGTCCCGAGGAGACTGAAGGACAGCTTG